>JASGCR010000330.1 GCA_030054015.1 Candidatus Symbiobacter sp.
CTTTGGCTGCGCGGCGGGTAATGACGCTCCCTTTTTTGCCGCTCTTTGGCTGCGCAGCGGGTAATGACACTCTCCATCCGCATGAAATCATTGACATTGGTCGCCACCCCAGGGCAAAATTAATCCAGGCCCTTATGTGATTTCATTTGAAAAAATCCATCCTCTTACCCCCATAACCCAAGTGAAGCGAAAATGACCGAAGCGACCGATATTCGTCAATTGGTAGAAATCACCAACAGCCGTGGTCTTCATGCGCGGGCGGCGGCGAAATTCGTCAAAACCGCCGCGCCGTTTCAGGCGGAAATTTGGGTGCGGCGGTGCGAGAAATCCGATCTGTCCTGTGCCGGGGAGCAAGTATCGGGGCGGTCGATCATGGGACTCATGATGCTGGCCGCGCCGCCTGGCACCTGGATAGAATTATTGCTAAAGGGCAGCGATGCCGCCGCCGCCTGCCGCGCATTGACGGAATTGGTGCAAAACCGCTTTGAGGAAGAATGACATGTCCCCGTCAAAGCTTCGCCCGCCCGCGCCTGCCCCTGCCCCTGGCCCCGCCCCAGCCCCTGGCCGGTCACAGCAAGACTATGCGGCGACCGCAAAAAATCCCCCCCCCGCCCCCCTGATCTTGCAAGGTCTGGCGGTGGCGCCGGGGATTGCGATTGGGCCGGCTTATATTTTGTCAAGTTACAGTTTCGCCGGACGCGGCGGGCATTTAACGGCTACGCCGCGCCCGCATTCATCGACCAAAGAGCAAGAACTCGCCAGGTTTAATGCCGCCATAGCGAGTGCCACCAAACAATTAAAAAAATTAAAACAAAAAACCGCCCATCTGCCCAAAGCGGTCGGCGATGAGATGCGTGATTTGTTGGATGCAAGATTGCATATGTTGGATGGATCGCGTCTGATTCGCGGGGTCGAGCGCGGCATAACCCTGCAAGGTCTGTCGGCTGAATCAGCCCTCACCGCCGAAATTGACACGCTCATCCAGGCCTTTGAACGCATGAATGATGCTTATTTGGCGGCGCGGGTGGCCGATATTCGTGAATTGGGCGACCGCCTGTTGCGGATATTGCTGGGCGCGCCTTACGAGCAATTCAAGAACATACCGGCGGGTTCGATCTTATTGGCCGAGGAGCTGACCCCCGCCGATACCATGCTGCTCGATCCTGGCAAAATTATGGGGCTGGCCTGTGTCATGGGCGGAGTCGACAGCCATACCGGGATTTTGGCGCGATCCCTTGGCATTCCGACCGTGCTGGGGCTTGCGGATTTATTATCGGCGCAGCTTTATACCCAACATATCGGACTTGAACGGCCGGTTAGCGTTAAGTCCCTGGAACAGAACCCGGAACATATCCAGGAACAGAACCAGGAACCCATCCAGGAAACCCGCCAGGAAAACCGCCAGGGCAATCTGCTTTCCGCGACCCTGGTGATTATTGATGGCGGCAAGGGGCAGGTGATCCTGAACCCGTCGCCGGCCCTATTGGCCGAATATCACAAAGATGCCGCCGCATTTGCGGCGCAGCAGCTAAATTTATCCAACCTTGCCGCCCTGCCCTCGGAAAGTCTGGATGGCGAGCGCGTCACTTTGGCGGTCAATTTGGAACGGTTGCGCGATGTCACCCCCGCGCTCGATGCCGGGGCCGAAGCCATTGGTTTGCTGCGTACCGAATTTCTTTTTATGAACCGCGATGATTTGCCCGACGAAAATGAGCAATTTCTTCAACTGGCCGAAATCGTACGCGCAATGGCGGGACGGCCGGTCACCATCCGCACCCTGGATATTGGCGGGGATAAATTGCCGGATTCGCTGCGCCTGGCGGTGGGAGAGCCGGAAATCTTGGTGGGCAGCAATCCGGCCTTGGGGATGCGCGGCATTCGCTTTAGCCTTGCCCATCAGCCGTTATTTATTACCCAATTGCGGGCGATTTTGCGGGCGGCGGCGCATGGGCCGGTGCGCGTCATGCTGCCCATGGTAAGCTCGACCGCCGAAGTGGTCAAAGCGCGGGAAATTTTTGCCCAAATTTGGCGTGACCTGCAAAAATCCGAGCCAGGTTTCCGGGCCCTCACGCCGCCTTTATTGGGGGTGATGATCGAGGTTCCCGCCGCCGCCCTGGCCGCCGATCAATTAGCCCAAATCGCCGATTTCTTTTCGATTGGCACCAATGATTTAACCATGTACAGCCTGGCGATTGACCGCGGCGACGAACGCATGGCGGCTTTATACACCCCGATGCATTCGGCGATCATGCGCTTGATCCAATTCACGGTCGAGGCCGCCCGCAAATTTTCCCGCCCGGTCAATATTTGCGGCGAAATGGCCGGCGATGTCAATTTTACCCCCATTTTGCTTGGTTTGGGGGTACGCAGCCTCTCAATGTCGCCGCGCAGTTTGATGGCGGTCAAGCAACGGATTCGGGCGTTAAATTGCGGCCAGTGCCAAATTCTGGCGGGTCAATTAATGGCCGACCCCACCATGCCCGGAATGCAGGAAAGTATGGAGAAATTTCTGGCGCAGCACCGCTCGCATCATTAGTCGCCAAGCTTAGGCCTTGTGGATAGGTTAAAAATTATGGTACGATCTGTTTCTTAAGGAAAGTCTTAATAAGGCGAAAAAATCTCTGACCCCCCCTTCCTGCTTAGGAAGGGGGGGATAGA
>JASGCR010000039.1 GCA_030054015.1 Candidatus Symbiobacter sp.
TAGAAGGGGGGGAAAGCGACGCTTAGGGCGAAGCCCTTAGCGGAGCTAGGGGGGGGTTGGTGAGATTGGGAATCTATTAGCATAATCAAGACATTACACCAACCCCCCCAAGAAAAGCTAAGAATTTTTTTAGCAAAAAATTCTAGCTTTTCTATCCCCCCCTTCTAAAGAAGGGGGGGTAAAACTAGACTTAATCAGACCTTCCTTAAGACACTCAATTCTCAATGCGCATGGGCATCAACCTTGCCGGATTTGATGTTGGCAATGGTTTCATCGACCGCAATGGCAAAGGCCTTCATGGTGTCGTCAAAGCAACCATCGTCATGCGCCGCCGACATGAACCAAGGCTCCCGCGAATCGGGTTCGACCAAAACGCCATGATCAATCAGAACTTGCGACATGGCATCATAGAAACTGTAATTGCTCGATTTCCAAGCGCGGTAAGTTTTGGGCGGCTTGGCATCGAAGAAAATCCCCAACATCGCATCATGCCCGACATAAGAATGGGCAATCCCCCGCGATTTGAGAACATCCGACGTCGCCTGGCGAATCCGTTTGCCATAGGCCGCCACCCGCGCCAAAGCATCGGTTTCATCCAGGATTTGCAGAGTTTTACACGCCGCCGCCAAACTTACGGAATGAGCCGTGTAGGTGCCGCCATGGGCAATGCCCTTGCCGACATGGCGCATCACATCTTCGCGCCCCGCCACCACCGAGATGGGATAGCCATTGGCGACCGCCTTGGCCATGGTGGTAATATCAGCTTTCACCCCATATAATTCCTGGCAGCCGCCTTTGGCGACGCGGAAACCGGTTTTGACCTCGTCAATGATCAGTAAAATGTCATATTTGGTGCAAAGTTCCCGCGCGGCTTTGACAAACTCCGGATCGGCGGCAATGCCCAGACAATTGCCCATCATGGGTTCAAACAACATGGCGGCGATTTTGCCACGGTATTTCTTCATGGTGTCTTCGAGGCCATTGGCATCGTTCATTTGGACAAAATGCGCCAGCGAGCCGGTGATCATCGGCACACCCTTGCTATAGGGCCCAATTTCCGGTTCCGATTTTTGATCCCATTCTTCCATTTTGGCGAGCCACAAAGCGGCATCATATAATCCGTGATACCCCCCCTCGACCAAAATATAATCATCGCGGCCCGTCACGCCACGGGCGATGCGGAGGGCGGCCATGGTGGCCTCGGTTCCGGAATTGGAAAACCGCACCAATTCGGCAGCCGGCATCATTTTGGAGATGCGGCAGGCCAGTTCATATTCGCGTTCGGTTGCCAAGGCAAACACGCCGCCAATTTTCATGCCCTCAATCGCGGCGGCATCCACTTCCGGGTTGGCATAGCCCAGAATCGCCGGGCCATAACCGAGGCGATAATCGACATAGCTGTTATTATCAATATCCGTGATCCGACCACCTTTGCCGGATTTGACATAGATGGTTTTGTCTTCGCCCCAATAGCGAAAATTCGAGGTTACGCCAAGCGGCAATTTGCTGACCGCTTTTTTGAAATGGGCATTGCTGCGGCTGAGATTACGACGCAAGATATTTCTCCTAGCTGTTTTACCTCCATCCTTTATAACCAATTAACGGGGGGGCTGTCCAGCCTTTTTTTGAACAGTCATTCAGAAATTGCCAAAAAATGACAGAATTGCTTGGTATTCAGGATGTTGTTCGGTCAGGAATCCATGCCGCAGCAAAAAATCGATTTTGACCAAAGTCACGTTGAACTTGAAATCATCGCTTTGTTCCAAGGCCTGGCGGATTTCCGCCAGACGCATCGGGAAAAATTCGGCAATTTCGCCGTCGGTATTGCGCGGCGTAATGTCATTCGGCATCTCAAGATCAAAAGCAAACAACACATCATGGCGAAGGCCTGGCCCCCAGCCTGGCAGTTCCCAATTTTTGACGTAGCGAATAAGCCGCACCGCCCGCGCCTGCGCGATCAGATCGGGGGATAAACCGGCCTCTTCGCCGCCTTCTTTGACCAAACTTTGTCTGGGGGTGAAATAGGCCCCCTGCCCCCCCGCCACCATATTGTCCAATTTACCCGGCGCAACCGCGCGGTCATGGTTGCGGCGGGCAATCCAAAGCGCGGTGATTTCTTGCTCAGAGTTGCGGAGGATGCCATTCAAATGAACGCCAAACCCCTGGATGCCCAAAAATGGCACGGCCTTGCGGTCAATCACCGCCAGGGGATGGGTGAAGAAATCATTTGGAATTTCAGTTTGATGCGGTGCCACGATGGGCAGCACCGCGAAATCCTCGCCCTTCATCCGGCGCAATTTCCCCGCCGCGACCAAATTATGGGCAAAATGGGCGAAAATGCGATTGCGTTCAGAAATATCCTGGTGGGTTAAGCCGATACCGCCCGCAATATCGGTTAATTCGGGCATGAATTCGCGTACTCCCGCCAGGCCGTCCGGATGCACCCAACCGACCTGCACCCCGCCCAGATAAAATGGGATAAATTCTTTTAAGTTGGCATCGTTGCAGGCCGTTACGTGACGCAGGAGGCTCATGGGTTATTCCTTTTTTGATCCCGCGCAACCAGGTCACGCGCTCAGGGTTATTTCTGGTTTCACCAAACCGCGTTCCGCGGCCCCGCGCTCCGTGACACTGAGTTTGGTCGAGGCGGATTTTAATTGACCACAGGCGGCCATAATATCCTGGCCGCGCGGGGTGCGTATGGGGGCCGACAAACCAGATGAAAACACAATTTCGGAAAATTGCGCCACACGCGCCGGGCTGGAGCATTCATAAACACTGCCTGGCCAGGGATTAAACGGGATGAGATTGACTTTGGCCGGCAAATCGCGGAGCAGCCGCACCAATTCCCGCGCATCCGCATCGGAATCATTCACCCCGCGCAGCATGACATATTCAAACGTGATCCGCCGCGCATTATGCGCCCCCGGATACGTCGCACAGGCCGCCAATAATTCTGCTATCGGGTATTTTTTATTGAGTGGCACCAGAATATCCCGCACTTCGTCTCGCACCGCATGGAGCGAGATGGCCAGATTCACCCCAATCTCGGCTCCACAACGCGCAATCATCGGCACCACCCCCGATGTCGACAGGGTAATGCGACGACGCGACAGCGAAATCCCCTCGCCATCCATGATGATGTGCAAGGCGGTTTTGACATTGTCGAAATTATAGAGCGGCTCGCCCATGCCCATCATGACAATATTAGAGATTTGCCTGAGGTCGCCCGGATATATGCTGGCCTTTACCCCGGCATTCACGTCCCGCTCTGCGCGAAGCGCAACCGCATGCGGCCAGTCCCCCAATTTATCACGGGCGAGCATCACCTGGCCGACAATTTCTTCCGCCGTCAGATTGCGTACCAAACGTTGGGTACCCGTGTGGCAGAATTTGCAGGTAAGGGTACAACCGATTTGGCTTGAGACGCAGAGTGTACCGCGATCTTCTTCCGGGATCGAGACGGTCTCGATTTCATTGCCATCCGCCATCGCCAGCAACCATTTGCGGGTGCCGTCGCTCGATTTAAGATCGGTCGAGATATTTGGCCGCGCGATTGAAAATGTCGCGGCCAGGCGGGCGCGGAAATCCTTCGCCAAATTGGTCATTTGCGCAAAATCTTGGCTGCCGCGATAATAGACCCAATGCCAGAGTTGTTTGGCGCGAAATGCCGGCTCCCCCATGCGGGTCAGCGCGGCGGTGAAATCCTCACGCGACAGGCCGATGAGGGAGGGAAGCGATTTTTGGATCAATTCGGGTGGGGTGGGGGAGAGGCTGTTGTCCATGGACTAGTCCTAGACAATAACCCGCCAAAATTCAACCGGGTCGTTTGGGGTGTGGCTTACAAACGATTTGACTTTTCAAAAATTTTGTGCGATTTTGAACATAAGGGTTTGTCGATCCATCGGCTTTGGCGAGCCGACCCCTTTGCCTTTGGTTACGATCAATCGCATTGCCCGGGCTAGTATGGGCGCCTCCCATATGGCAAACCCTTTTTTCATAAATCATTGCTCGTTTGCTCGCATAAGATGATGCTTCCTAAGGCAATACGGGCTTTGCGGTTGCGATATAATGATAACAAAAATATTTCCCCGCGCCGCGATTGTTTGATCGCCACGGTGTAATGCGTCTCTGTAACGGGGTTCGTCCAGACAAAAACAAGACGATTCGGCTCGTTTTTAAGGATGCTTGCACTTCCATATTCAATAATTTTCGGGATGAGTTCATAATCATGATCCGATAAATCTGGGTGCCTACTGCGGTTTTTATCTCTATTATCTTTGGACAAGCGAACGAGGCGCGTACGTATGCGCAGCGCGAAATTTTCTTGTATAAGAAGATTTTTCAAGCGGTTACAACGTGATAGGCTGATGCGATGAATGGGTTGGTGCATCGGAAATTGTCCATTTTGTAGTCTTTGACAATAACCCGCCAAAATTCAACCGGGTCGTTGGGGAAGGGGGTGGGTTATCCGGCGGGTTAATAATTATGCCCAAATCGCCATAGCTAGGCCATGTTGGTCATGCGGGAGGTCTTGATTTCGGGCTAGAAACGCCAATTTTTTTGGATCAGGAACTCCTTAAGGTTAATACATGATACATTATAATGCTCACAAATATTTGGAATTCTTGAGCCCCCATTGACAAATCTTTCCTCAGTAACAACACACCCAGCCAGAACTTTTGCCCTTGCGACGACGAAAGGGTCCGCAACGGGGGTTCCCCGCAAAATTTGTTTCTTCCCAACGGATTCAAGAAATTTTGGTACAGAAAAAATATTACTGACAATTTTTGCTTCTTTATCATCAGGCGGAGGGAAAATTACTTTATGATCCTTTGCCCATTTAATAATATCTTCGTGTGGACTTCTTTCAATTTCAGTTAATACTTCTTTTGTCGAAGTAATTTCGCCCGCATCAACGCTCGCGTCGAATTTGAGCCAAAACGCAACGAATATATTCGGGAAAAACGCACTCATTTCCGAGAAACTTGAAGAGTCGAACACATAAATCATTGCGCCCATCCCTTTAGAAATTGCGACTCTAAGCCGTCAAAATTTTTGGCGGGGATGCCAATTAGCTCAGATGCGTCTTCGCGGCTGAGGAGGCTTCGGGCATAACGTGAAAAAACATCTTGCAGAAATTTTTGACTAAGGTAGCTGTTTTGGGTTGAGTAGTAATTGCCCCCCAGGTTTTCACTTTTTGGCCTTAATTGCTTATCCCAAGCATCGCTTTTTTCATTGTAAAATGCCTTATCAACGTAGTTTAAATCTAATAAACGTCTTAAGATAACACGACGTGATACCGCATAATGATTTGCCATTTCTTGGATAAAATTTTCTGAAATTAAATTTGCTTTATTTATGGTTGATATTTTTTCTAAAAATTCTTTTTGTGGTACCAAAATATTCGCGGCAACGGCATTACAAAAAATTTCTATTTCCCGATCTGATTCAAGCAGATCATCAATTATCGATTCATTAAGGCTGCATATTGCGTTACGTCGTAAGACGACATGAACCAATTCATGCAAAAGGCTAAAAATTTGCCGCGAAAAACTGGTTGAATTATTCAGTACGATGACAGGAAATTCTTCGTGTTCTAAGCAAAAGCCAGAAATATCTTTTTGTTTAAATGGATTTTTAAACACAAATACGCCACAATTTTCAACGGCCTTCCGCCAAACCTTTAAAGCCAAATCGCTCTTCGACCATTTGATTTCAGCGTTTATTCCAAAGAATATTTTTTGCCTTAAAATTTCTGCCTGAGATATAACTGATTGGTTTACAGAAAGTGACATTTCTTTCCAAATGGGATGGGCAGACGGAGAATGCCCGTCATAAAGTTCCTCAAGGGCAATTTGCCAGGCACGTGCCTTCCGGATTAATAAAATCGTGTCACGATCAAGTAATTCTAAGTCTCGGCCAGGCATAGACCGAAACTCTGTCGTGCCAATTTCGATTTCAGGTGGTTCAGGAAAAAAGAAAATAGCCGCCGGACGCTTATAAAGATTATAAGCTAATTTCTCCAATTGCGACCAGGTCGGACTTTCATTGCCTTGTTCCCAGTCCATAATCGTAGACTCAGGTATTTTTAAGGCAGAAGCCGCCTCAGCAACCGAAATATTGGCTTTTTCACGCGCCCATTTCAGCATCGCAGGTTGAACTGATGTTAAAGCTTCTGACCGCATAATCCTATTCCAAATTTCAATATCGTCATAAATCCTTTTATGGTACTCGGTTTCCCAATAAATTCCGCTTTATGACCCTCCCTTCCCGCTTAGGAAGGGGGTTCATAAAGCGAATTTTCTAGGACACACACTCTAAATGACATTTTCTTACGAACGAATATCATTTGCAATCGTTTTCCTTGCATGTGACTCGATTTATTGGTAGAAAAGGGCAGGGTTTTCTCAATCCATCGGCTTTGTCGCGCTGCTCCATTTGGCTTTTGTTCCTATCAATCGCAATTGCCCAAACGAGTATGGCTGCCTCCCCTATGGCAAACCCTGTGGCAAACCCTGTGATTATTCAAACATCCCGCAAAAATTTCTCGCCTAAATCCCCAATCTGGGTGTAAGTAAATTCCGTACGCGCTAATCGGTTTAGGCGATACGGGGAAAAAGCATGATCCGTTTTGACGGGGTGGGGATGCGTTATGGCAGTGGGCCGGAAATCCTGTCCGATCTCAATTTCGAGATCAAGGCGGGATCGTTCCATTTCCTGACTGGGCCGTCGGGCGCGGGCAAAACCAGTTTGATGCGGCTTATGTACCTGGCCCAACGCCAGAGCCGTGGCCTCATCCATTTATTTGGCCAGGATTTATCGACTCTGCCATCCGGGCAACGTCCGGACCTGCGGCGGCGGATTGGCATGGTGTTCCAGGAATTTCGCTTGTTGCCGCATTTATCGGCCTTTGACAATGTGGCGTTGCCGTTGCGGATTGCCGGGACGGCCGAGGCGCAATTACGCGCCCAGGTCACGGAATTGTTGGCATGGGTGGGATTGGCCGAGCATATGGCGCAAACCCCGCCTACTTTGTCGGGGGGGCAGCAACAACGTGTAGCGATTGCCCGCGCCGTGATTGCCAAACCGGATTTGCTGCTGGCGGATGAACCGACCGGCAATGTGGATGAAAACTCGGCCCGGCGGCTCATGCGTTTGTTTGAAGCCTTGAACGATCACGGCACCACCGTCATCGTGGCCACCCATAACGAAGCCCTCATGACCCGGTTTGGGCATCCGGTTTTGCGCTTGGAACGCGGGCGTTTATCCGCATCGCCGCCGCCGCCATCACAAAGGGGCGCATCATGATTATTCCCTTTGCCGCCGATGCCAGCCGCAAGATCGTCCCGATGATTATTGGCGGCATGGTATTTTTGGCGGTGTTAAGCCTGGCCTTGGCATTGTCCCTGATGCGGTTAAGCCATGATTGGCAGGCCGATTTGGTCGGCGGGGCGACGGTGCAAATCCCGGCCCCGTCCGATCTGCCGCGCGAGCAAATTGAACGACACGTCAAAGCGGTGCTGGATTTGTTAAAAAATACCCCAGGCGTCACCCGCGCCGCACCGGTCAGCGAAGCCGAAACCCAATCCTTGCTTGCGCCCTGGTTCGGCGACACCGCCTGGGAGAGCCGCAATCCCCATCGCCAAAGCCAGGGTACAGAAAGCCAGGGTACAGAAAGCCGCGTCACAGAAAGCGGGGGGAAAAAATTGCCCAAGGGCGAAAGCCTAAGGCTCGGCGGATGGAACGCAAACCCAAATGATCCCGCAACCAACACAGGCGATTGGTTCGATCTGCCCATCCCGCGCTTGGTCGATGTGACCATTGATCCCACCCAATTTGACGCGGAAAAATTCCGCCAGAATTTGGCCGCCAAAGTACCAGGGGCCAGTTTCGACGATCATTTATCTTGGCTGGGGGGGCTTCTGACCTTGGCAAATTCGTTGCAAATCTTGGCGATTTTGGTATTGATCTTGGTGGGGGGGGTGGCGATGCTCACCGTCGCCTTTGCCACGCATAGCGGGATGGAAATCCACCGCGATGTGATTCAGGTGCTGCACATGATGGGGGCGCAGGATAAATTTATCGCCGCCAATTTTGTCCGTTACCAGGCCGGATTGGCTCTCAAAGGCGCGTTGGGGGGGGGCGGCCTGGGCTTGGTCGTGATTCTGGGGCTTAGTCTCGCCCAGAGTCGCCTGTTTCCCGGCATAGGCCTCGATTTCGGGCCGAGTTGGTTTGGTTTTGTCGGGATTTTGTCCATTATACCCTTGATGGTGGGTCTGACAAGTTTAACCGCCTGGCGTACAGCATTGCGTTTGTTGCAGCGTCTGGCGTAAAAATTTAGCAAAAAATAGGGGTGATTTGTGGTAAATAGGTCGCAACCGACGCAGATGAATTTTTACGATAAGGCGCATGATGGTGAGACTGTCTCATTCCTTGACGGCGGATCAAATTCAGCCAACCGCAATAACCCTGGCGGCGCGGTCGCCGCGGTCACCGCACTGGCCTAACACCGATCTGGTGTGGCATCCCGATGTCCCCCCGCCGCTCGCATCCCCCTTGCTTGCAACGGACGCGCCCAAGCCCGGCATGGCTTTGCCTGAATTGGTCTTGCTTGACCGCGACGGGGTGATTAACGAAAACCGCCCGGATGCGGTCAAATCCCCATCCGAATTGCGCCTGATCGCGGGATCGGCGGCGGCGATTGCGCGCTTGAACCGCGCCGGCATTGGGGTGGCCATTGTCACCAATCAATCGGTGGTCGGACGCGGCATTATCAGCCTGGCGGAACTGGACGCGATCCATAAACATCTCGCCGATGCGTTGTGGTGCGAGGCCCAGGCCCGCATCGACCGCATTTATTTTGCCCCGGATGCGCCGGATGCGGCCTCGTCGCGGCGCAAACCCAGGCCAGGCATGTTGTTCGAGGCCTTGGCGGATTTCCAGGTCGACCCCCTTAATTCGGTCATGATTGGCGATAACATGACCGATTTCGAGGCTGCTTACGAAGCGGGCTGTCATTTCCATTTGGTGCGAACCGGCAACGGGCAAGGGCATGAAATGAAATTTCGCCAGGAATTGGCAACTTTATTGCCGCCAGAGCCTGGTTCCGCAAAGCCCGATAACTACATCCATGATAGTTTGGCGGCGGCGATTGCCAGTATCTTTGATCATGCCGCCTGAGGAGAGAGGGTTTGGGTCGTATCGAGCTTTGGCTGCGAGATCAGTGGGCACGTTGGGTGACCCCCTGGTTCAGCCGCAAAATCGGGCTGGGAGTGCTGGCATGTGCGGTAACTTTACTGTTAGTCGGTCTATGGCTGGATGGGCTTACGAATTTTGCCAAACGTGTGCCACAGCAAAATCAATATGACCTGGCACCCTCCGCCAGTACCGCCCCGCCTTATAATGCGCAAAACGCTGGCCCGGCCAGGGGGGTGGCACCGCCGCCCCGTGCCGATGGCATCGTCGTCTTGACCGGCGGGAGTCTGCGTACCCAGGCCGGGTTGCAGCTTTTGCTGGCCGGTCGGGCGCAAAGATTGTTCATTTCCGGGGTCAATTTTGACGAGGGACTTAATCAACAGATTGCCGCCTATTTGCCGCCGCGTTTGCGTCTCTGCTGCGTTGAATTGGGGCGCAAAGCCGGGGATACGCCCGGCAATGCCAGCGAAACAGCCGAATGGGTCAGTCGCTATCGCGTGAGAACGCTTTATGTTGTGACGGCATCTTATCACATGCCGCGGGCTTTGTTGGAATTTTACCAAGCCATGCCGCATGGGGTGGTGTTGCTGCCCTATCCGGTCTTTCCGGCGGAATTTAGCCCGGTGCATTGGTGGGGAAATGACCGCAGCCGCGGCTTGTTGATCCGAGAATATAACAAATATCTTCTGGCCTGGTTTTTATCCTTACGTACGCACCTCAAAAACTATTTTGCCCGCTATTGACGTTAATTGAAGTTTCGGCAAGAAAGTTCTATAACCCGCGCCCCCCCATAAACATGACCCTGGCAAAATGATGCACCCCCATAATCCCCTTCTAACGTTACGGCAAATTATATTTGCCCTGTGGTTTTATCTGTCAATCGCCCTGATGGGGGTGGTGGGCTTGCCGCTTTTGGCGGTGCCGGGGCGGATGGGTTTAAACCTCACGCTGGCCTGGATGCGGGTTTGGCTGTGGTTGCTGTTTGCGGCGATGCGGCGGTTGTTGGGGCTGGATTTTGTCGTCAAAGGCCGGGAGCATATCCCGCCGGAAAAAAACATCTTTGCCAGCAAGCACCAATCGGCCTTTGATACTTTTGTGTTTTTGCACTTGGATTTATCGGCAGCTTATGTGTTAAAACAAGAATTATTCTGGGTGCCGATTTATGGCTGGTATGGCAAACGGGTGGGCATGATTGGGGTGGATCGCGGCGGCCACAGCGCGGCGTTGCGCAATTTGCTCAAAGCCGCCAAGGCGGCGATTGCGGGCGGGCGGCGCATCGTCATTTTCCCTCAAGGCACCCGTACCCCGGCCGGCAGTGGCAAGCCCTATCAACCCGGCATTTACGCCATTTACCGCGAGACCGGTGCGTCAATCACCCCGATTGCGCTTAATTCCGGCGATTACTGGCCGAAACATTGGTTGCATCGATACCCTGGCACGATTACGATTGAATTTCTGCCGCCCATTCCGCCCGGCCTGTCCCGCCAGGCCTTGATGGCGCGGTTGGAGTCTGAGATCGAGGCGGCATCTATGGCTTTGCGGCCGCCAATTAAATCCCCAGAAAATGCCGCCCCCAATTAACGGCGAAGATAACCGCCTGGCGCACCGGCGACTCCGGATCGGTCATGACCAGGCGGGTGGTGAGGGCGAGTGACATCACCACCAAAATCGGGCGGATGATTTTCGCCCCCTGGCGCAGCACAAACATGGCCCCCAACCTGGCCCCGATAAGCTGGCCGATGCCCATGACCACCACCACGCTCCAGGCGATGCTGCCACTGGCGAAAAACACCAGAAACGAGCCAAAATTGCTCGCCCAATTGACGAATTTCGCCTCAATCGCGGCGCGGCGCAGGCTATAGGCTTGCAAACTGCAAAAGGCAATAATCCAAAAACTACCCGTGCCAGGCCCAAAAAACCCGTCATAAAAGCCCAAGCCACTCCCCACCACCACCCCAAACCAGAATTTTTGCATATGCGGTTGGTGGTTTTCTGCCTGGCCGATTTTGCCAAAGGCGGTATAGAGGGCAATCGCCACCAGCATCACCACCACCAGGTTGCGCAAAAACGTTACGTCCAGGTGGGCGATCAGCATCGCCCCCAGCATCGAGCCGATGCCACTCCACGCCATGGCCGGGGCGATTTGGGGTAAATTCACTTCGCCTTTGCGCCAAAATGTCGTGGCCGCCATGGTAAGCCCGAACAAAGATTGAGCTTTGGCGGTGCTGAGGGCGACATGGGGCGGCAATCCCGCATTCAGCAGGGCCGGCAATGTCAGCAACCCGCCGCCGCCCGCGATGGTGTCAATCACCCCCGCCAGCAACCCGACCAGGAACAACACCGCCAGGCTGAGTCCGGATAAATCATGGGCGGTTGGGGATAACATTGTCAGATCGGTCATGTTTGTACTCCGGTTCATAAAGGAGAAGAGCGTCAAAAAAGAGAGCGTCATTACCCGCCGAAATCTAAAAGGAAGAGCGTCATTACCCGCCGAAATATCCGTGTAACGGATATTTCGAGTCGGGTAA
>JASGCR010000331.1 GCA_030054015.1 Candidatus Symbiobacter sp.
CCCGTGACGTAAGTCACGGGTCGGGGGAAAGCCCCCAGGAGTATTATTCCTTAAAACTCCTGGGGGATTACCCGACTGATTTATGCCGCTACGCGGCAAAAATCTGCGGGTAATGACGCTCCTTCTTTTTATGACGCTCTTTGGGAATGGCAACCTCCCCCCACCAGACACTTGCCTTAAGCCATAAACCGCGTTATAGAGACTTTTGGAGAAAATGCCTCACGCGGGTGTGGCGAAATGGTAGACGCAACGGACTTAAAATCCGTAGGACTTCAATGTCTGTGCCGGTTCAAGTCCGGCCACCCGCACCAAATTGAAAACAGGCGTGAAAACAAATGCAATTTTTTAACGAAGGCTCGGCGCAATATTTTGGAAAACCAAAAGAATCTCTATATTTTAAGAAAAGCTTGTAATCCCAAGCGATGGTTTGACGGACGCTTGACGCAGTCATGAATTATAGACATGGGTTTCATGCGGGGGGTGTGGCGGATGTGGTGAAGCACGCCCTCATGCTGGTGCTGATGCGGCGGTATCTGGGCAAGGATGCGCCGTTTATGATGCTGGACAGTCATGCTGGGGCGGGGGTTTATGATCTGGCGGGTGCGGAAGCGCAAAAAACGGCCGAGGCGAGCCTGGGATTTGCCAAATTAATTCACCGCCCGCATTTGCCGCCGATTTTGCAGCGGCTCAATGATGTTGCCAATATCATGGCGGCGAAATTTGCGCCCGACGGCGGCGGCGGTGGCCCGTTTTATCCTGGCTCGGCGATGTTGGCGGGGATGGAAAAACGTCCGCATGACCGATTGATTCTGTGCGAAAAACACCCCGAAGAATGCCAAAAATTGCGGCAAAATTTGCGGCGGTTGGGGCTGGCCAATGTTGCGGTGCATGAACGCGATGGGTACGAAGCGATGCGGGCGTTTTTGCCGCCGCCGGAACAACGCGGGCTTATATTTATCGATCCGCCTTATGAAACGGAAACCGAAGAGCGCGATGTCATCACGGCCGTGGCGATGGGGTTAAAAAAATTCCCGCAGGGCTGTTTTGTGGTGTGGTTTCCGATCAAAAACCTGGCCTGGCATCAGCGATTTCTGGCCGAGTTTAAGCATCTGGCCGCCAAATCGGTGCTGGTTGCGGCGATGGAACACGCGGCATTAAACGCCGTGCATGAAAAGAGCACGTTAAACGCCGCGGGCAAAAAAACGTTACACGCCCCAGCAATTCCTGGTAAGACTCATGAAAAAATGATCGGATCGGGATTGGTGGTGGTTAATCCGCCTTGGCAGATTGAAAGCGAATTTTCCGCCCTGGGCCAGGCGATTATGACTTTACTGGGTTTGCCGGCGGCACGGTTTTCCTGTCACTGGCTGCTGACGGAACAAAATTGAAAGTGTCATGCGATGGGGGACAATAAGAAAATCGCCATTTTGGGGGCGAGTGGCTATACTGGCAGCGAGCTTTTGCGCATTTTATGCCGCCACCCCAAAACCGAGATTGCGCTTTTAAGCGGCGACCGCTCGGCGGGGAAAAATATCGCCGATATTTTCCCGCAATTTCATGCGCTCTTGGGTGGCCGCTCTTTGCCGCCTTTGGTGAGCATTGAGGCGATTCAACCCGCCGATTGGCAGGGCATTGATCTGGTGTTTTGCGCCCTGCCGCATGGCACGACCCAGCACGTGGTGGCGGGGTTGCCGCCCCATCTGCGCATCATTGATTTATCGGCGGATTTTCGCTTGCGCGATGCCGGGCAATATCAAGCGGTTTACGGCAAACCGCACCAGGCGATAGATGCGCAAAAACAGGCGGTGTTTGGCCTGGCGGAAATTTATACCGATCAAATTAAAACCGCGCGGTTGGTCGCCAATCCGGGTTGTTATCCCACCGCCTCCTCTCTGCCGCTGATTCCGTTGTTGCAATCGGGCCAGGAATTGATCAAACACGCCTCGATCATTATTGATGCCAAATCGGGCGTGAGTGGAGCCGGACGCGCCGCCAAAGAATCCTCGCTGTTTGCTGAGGTGAGCGAGGGTTTGCGGGCTTATGGCTTTGAGGGCGAGGCCGCCAACCACCGCCATGCGCCCGAAATCGATCAAATTTTGAATGACACAATAAATTATCAGGGCGAAAAGGATTCGCGGCGGATTATGGTCAGTTTTACGCCCCATTTGGTGCCGATGAATCGCGGTATTTTGTCGACGGTTTATGTTGAATTGGCAAACAACACGAATTTGACCGATGTGCGGTCGCGCCTGACCCAATTTTACGCGGAAAAAAGTTTCGTTAAAATTTTGCCGCCGGGGGTGGTGCCGGCGACTCAGATGGTGCGGGGATCGAATTATTGTTTTATCAATGTTTTTGCGGATCGGCGGCCGGGTCATGCGGTGATCGTGTCGGTGATCGATAATCTGGTCAAAGGCGCGAGCGGCCAGGCCGTGCAAAATATGAATTTTATGCTCGGTTTGGCCGAAGAGACGGGTTTGGCAGATTTGCCGATGTTTCCGTAGGGAGAGTGTGATTAAGTCGCAAAAATCTTTGCCCCCCCTTCTAAAGGATGGGCTGAATAGGTCTAGTTTTACCCACCCTTCTTTAGGAAGCTCTGAACAAGTCTAGTTTTACCCCCCCTTCTTTAGAAGGGGGGGAAAGCGACGCTTAG
>JASGCR010000040.1 GCA_030054015.1 Candidatus Symbiobacter sp.
CTGATTAAGTCCTAAAAAAGGGGCGTCATTACCCGCAGATTTTTGCCGCGTAGCGGCATAAATCTGTCGGGTAATCCCCCAGGAGTATTGTGGAAATAATACGCCTGGGGGATTACCCGACTCGGACTGCAAGCGGAAATCCGCTTGCAGTCCGGCGGGTAATGACGCTCTTTAGTCCGCGCGGCGGGAATGGAGGGAATTTTTGGCACTTATTCAGACCTTCCTTAAGGAAAGTCCGAAAAAATCCTCACCGCGAGACGCTCTCGGTCAGCAAATTGCGAATGTCATTAAGTTCGTCCAGGATCGATTCGACTTCGCGGTCAAATTCATGGTCAAAGGCCCGTTCCTCGGCGGCAAAGGCTTTTAAGGCCTCTCTGTCCTGAAAACCATAGGAATCCTCGGTTTCCTCTTGGATTTCCGCTTCCTCGGCAGCAGCGGCGGCTGAAATGCCGGAACTGGCGGCCAGGCGATGCGGTTGGGCGCGACCGGCTGCCGCCTCTAAATGGTCAATGGCCCCAGTCAGCCCCTCGCTGCTGCCACCGCGCAATAATTTTTGCACGCCTTTGATGGTGTAGCGATCATCATAAAGAAAATGACGGATACGCCGCAACAAATCCACATCTTCGGGGCGATAATAACGCCGTCCCCCCGCGCGTTTTAACGGGCGGATTTGCGGAAACTTGCCTTCCCAAAAGCGCAGCACATGGGCGGGAACATTAAGCTCGCTCGCCACTTCGCTGATGGTACGAAAAGCCGACGCCGATTTTTGTTGCCGCGAAGCCACACCCGCCATGGGCGCGGACGCATCAGGCGCGTACACATCGGGTACGGATAGATCGGACACGGGCGCATCGGGCAAGGGTGCCGCGTCGATTATACGCTTTTTACGGGCGGTATTTTCAGACGTCAAGACAGGCCTCGTTGATTACGGGTATGAGCCGAAGGAACAATTCTGGCGGATTTTTGCAAAGGGCCAGACGCGCCCCGTTTTTTGGTCAATTTCACACGGAATTTGGTCAAATAATTATTAACCCGGTCTTTGAGGACATGCGACGGGCGAAACACCAAAACCTGGCGCGATGCAATCGGGACCTCTTCGCCGGTCTTGGGATTGCGACCAACCCGTTCCTGTTTTTTGCGCACGGCAAAACTGCCAAAGGATGAGATTTTTACCATCTCCCCCCGCGCCAGAGCCGCCGCAATCTCATCCAACACCGATTCGACCAAATTGGTTGATTCGTTACGCGACAAACCAACCTCTTGATAGACCGAATTGCTGAGATGCGCCCGCGTGATTGTTTCGTTTGCCATCCATCCTCTCCACACAGGATTTTCTTGTCGTGGGTGAAACACCCAAGTTTCACCCACCATATGTCAGCTTCGCCGCCCTGTCAATGCGAAGTCAAAAAAACAACCTCGAATTCCGATAAAATCAGGATAACATCACGGATCAAACCCGAATGAGGGCCGCGCCCCAAGTGAGGCCGCCGCCCAGGGCTTCGAGCAACAGCAATTGCCCCGGCCGCACCCGCCCATCGGCAAAGCCCGCCGCCAAAGCCAAGGGGATTGAGGCGGCCGAGCTATTCGCATGGTGTTCCACCGTGACAATGACCTTTTCGGCGGGGAAACCCAATTTGCGGGCCGTGGCATCAATGATGCGGCGATTGGCCTGGTGCGGGATGAGCCAATCCACTTGCGCGGCGGAAAGCTGGTTTGCCGCCAAAGCCTCCATCACCACCGCGGCCATTTTCTCGGTGGCATGGCGAAACACTTCTTTGCCCTCCATCCGCACGTGACCGAGTTTGCCATCCCCCCCAGCATCCCCACCGGTGACGCCCTCTGTTGCACCCCCATTTTCGCCCGCATTTTCGCCCGCATTTACACTCCCTGGCCCGCCAGCGACATATAACATATCGCGGTAAGCCCCATCCGAATGCAGATGGGTGGACAACACCCCGCGCGGCGATGCCCCCTCGTTCGGCAAGGGTTCGTGCCGCGACAGCACCACCGCCCCCGCCCCGTCGCCAAACAACACACACGTGCCGCGGTCTTGCCAATCAAGCAGACGGGAAAAACTTTCGGCCCCAATCACCAGGGCATTTTTGGCCTGGCCCAAGCGGATAAAATTATCGGCCACAGCCAAGGCATAAATAAAGCCCGAACACACGGCCTGCACATCCAGCGCAAAGCCGCCCGCCCCGATGCGATGCTGTACTTGGGTGGCGGTGGCGGGAAAAATATCGGTCGGCGTCGTGGTGGCCAGGACAATCGCATCAATGTCCCCGCCCTCGATTTTGGCATGGGCCAAGGCGGCTTTGGCGGCAGCCGTCGCCATATCGGTGGTGGTCTCATCCGGCGCGACAAGGTGGCGGGCAGCAATACCGGTGCGTTGAAAAATCCAATCATGCGACGTGTCAAGCCGCGTCGCCAATTCATCATTGGTGACGATCCGCGACGGCAAATAACCACCGCTTCCCAACAGAATGGAACGATAGAGCGTCATTTTTGCGCCTTGACCTCGGTCCCTAAATTTGGGTCAGAAGGGGCGAGCGAAGACTCGCCGTGACTGGGTGGTTTGGGGCCGATTAACCCGTCAATTTCACGCCGCAAATCGTTAAGAAATTCGTGTTGCACCAGATCAATCGCTACTTTGATGGCATTGGCGTAACCGACCGCATCGGTACCGCCGTGACTTTTCACCGCAATCCCGTTCAACCCCAAAAACACCGCGCCATTATAACGTCTGGGGTCGACGCGCAGGCGGAATTTCTTGATCGCCAAGGTCAAAAACGGATAGCCCAATTTCGCCAACCAAGAATGCACGATCGATTCGCGCAAGACCTGGGCGATCATTTTGGCGGTACCCTCGGCTGATTTCAGGGCGACATTGCCGGTGAATCCGTCCGTCACCACCACATCCACCGCGCCCGACGTGATGTCGTCGCCCTCGATAAAGCCGACAAATTGGTCGCACAGCCTTGAATCGCGCAACATCTGCGAGGCCGAACGCAATTCGTCATGCCCCTTCATTTCTTCCGACCCGACATTTAACAGGCCAATTTTGGGCTTGGTAATGGACAGCACCACCCGCGCAAAGGCATTGCCCAACACCGCAAATTGAAACAAATTATTGGCATCGCATTGGGTGTTGGCTCCCAAATCCAACATCACGGTTTCGCCGCGGCGGGTGGGGAGGTACGAGGCAATCGCCGGTCGGTCAATGCCAT
Source organism: Candidatus Symbiobacter sp. (assembly GCA_030054015.1). Taxonomy (GTDB): domain Bacteria; phylum Pseudomonadota; class Alphaproteobacteria; order Elsterales; family Elsteraceae; genus JASGCR01. The sequence continues at coordinate 3,228 of JASGCR010000040.1, forward strand.
CCAACGGGCGCAAGATAATTTTCGCCATCGCCATAAGCGCACCGGTATTGCCCGCCGAAACACACGCCGATGCCCGCCCCTCTGCCACCGCCGTAATCGCCAGGCCCATGCTGCTGTTGCGGCCGGTGCGCAAGGCTTTTGACGGTTTTTCGTTGTTATCAATCCAGGTTTCGGTGTGCTGAATCACGCTCACCTGGCGCAAGGCCAGGTGACGCGACAACAGTGTGTTGATGCGGTCTTCGGGGCCGATCAACAAAAACGAAACATTGGGATGTCCGATGCGAGCGATAGCAGCGCCTTCGATCACGAGATCGGGGGCTTTGTCGCCCCCCATCACATCAAGCGCAATGACACAAGGCGCCGTCATGGACAATTCTGCCAAAGGCTGGACATTTTGATGCCTTTTTTTCGACACATTGATTGCCTAAACCCCTGTCGCCATTCCGATCAATCCATCATGGTCAGGGAAATTCATCGTGGCCTATTGGGGGCCTATCCGGCGATAGGCTGTTCCTGCACATCCCGCCCATTATATGTCCCGCATTTCAGGCACATATGATGGGGGCGTTTCATGTCGCCGCAATTCGGACATGACCCATAGGTCGGACGCGGCAGCGCATCGTGGGAACGGCGCATGTTGCGCCGCGATTTCGAGGTTTTCTTTTTGGGAACAGCCATAACGTATACTCAGGACAAGGGTTAGAAACGGATAAAGGCGACCTTCCAAGGATTTCCGAGGCCGTTTTATCGCAAAACACAGCTTTGTGCCATCCGCATGGCACCCACTCTTTTTTATCTTTAGCTTTTATTCAAGCCAAGAGCAAGCCTTGGCTTTATAATGGCGTAAATTTTGTTTGCATCACAGTCAAAATAGCGGAGACATCCATGCGCAAAAAATGTTTGATTTTAGGGGCAAAGGGGCAAATTGGCTCGGAAATTTGCCCGCGTGCCGCAGCATCGGGTTTCGAGATCGTGGCACATGACCATAGCGGCTTTGACCTCACCGCTCCGCCGGCCGCGTTCGCGCAAGCCCTCCGTCACATCGATGTCGTGATCAATTGCGCCGCCTATACGCGGGTGGATGATGCCGAGATTTATCCCGACCGCGCGGATCAGGTCAATCACCAGGCGGTGGCAAAATTGGCGGCAGCGGCCAAGATTTCCGGCAGCATCGTACTGCATTTATCCACCGATTTTGTCTTTGACGGGCAAAAAACCGGCACGCCCTATTTTGAGGCGGATCCCCCCCACCCCCTCAATGTTTATGGCCTCAGCAAATGGCGCGGCGAAGAAGCCCTGCGCCATGGTCATGACCGCCACATTATTGTACGCACGGCCTGGGTGTTTGGCCCCCATGGTCACAATTTCGTCAAGGCGATTTTGCGCCAAGCCGACGCGGGCCGCGCTTTAACCGTGGTCAATGACCAAATCGGCTGCCCCACCCCGGCGGGCGATATTGCCGCCTGTTTGGTGCAAATGGCATTGCAGGCAACCCAGGCCACTTCGCCCCATTTCGGCACGTACCATTATGTCGGCAGCCCCGCGGTGAGTTGGCACGATTTCGCCGCCGCGATTTTAACGCATTATTATCCGCATTATCCGCATTATCCGCATTATCCGCCGGGGCAAAGGCCGCAATTATCGCCGCGTTCAAGTGCCGGCATGACGGGAGCCTCCCGCCCAGCCTGGTCGGTGCTGAATTGCGACAAAATTTTGCGCGATTATGGGATCGCCCAACCCGATTGGCGGACGGGGTTTTTTCCGCATTCGGTTTTGGACAAGACGGAATAGGGGGTAGAGGCTGAGTCAGATTCCCGAATCATTAATTTATCGTGCGGTTGCGCCAAAGCAACCCTTGTTTGCGTGACGCAGAGCGGAAATATGGCCTCATGACCGCAGCACCGGCAAAACCACGCGCGACAATTGCGGCGATGTTTAATCTGCCATTGAGGCAGGTGGTAAGGCTGGTGGGGTAGAGTTTAGATAGTGAAAAGATTAGTTGTTTGAATATTATAGATAAGGTCGATATTTTTTCTAAAATCAATTTGTCCACCATAGCTTGGATGACGGACATTGAACGTCTGATAATTTGAGAATTTATTTAAACAACTTGCAGCATCATTGCCAAGTGCAACCAATTTCTTTGGCTTTAACAATCCAATTAAATCATTTAGTATATCCAATCCTATAATACGCTCAGTTTTATTATGCGCTCGATTAGAAAATACATTTTCTGGCAAATATGGATGGAATGGAAATATATTCCATAGAAAAATTGGTGCTTTGATTAAATCAAGGCGTTGCCAAATAATTGATGCGGTTAGTTCTTTGATATTCGGCATTTTTACAGGGGATATAAATTCAAGTCCCCAACGCAATCCGTGGCTTTGTACATGTATATCATCAGTGAGTGCTAACCCTGTTCTGCGACCACCTCTATAACCGAGATCACGCCCAACCCATATAGAGTCAATTTCACACTCTATTGATTTTTGAATAGCATAAAATAACTGGTTTATCCTTATTTCGCTTGAATTAAACAAATCATGAACTTCACAGTTTTGAGTATATGGGTTGAATACATTGCGTAAATTTACCGATTTCAGGTTTTCTGTAAACTTAAGCGGGGTCATTTTTCGAGTCCGGTTTAAAAGAAATAGTACGCTTTACAGTATCTATAATTAGCGTGCCTTGTTTGTGTTTCTTAACTTGTCTGAAAATTTTATATCCTTCTAAAATAGAGTGATTCCAGAGAGATAATGGGCATCTTTCTACCTCATAGCCCTTAACATACAACTTAATTAATTTCAGCAACTCAGAAGGAACTTTTTTCATATTTTCAAAGTATTCGTATTCTTTTGCATACGAGAAAATCAATGCGTTTACACCTTCATCAACCACTATTGCACGTCCACTATCTTGAGCCTCGTCCATTTTTTTATCAGATTTGCGTTTACGCTTTAATAAGCCACGCATTGTAGGCGACCAATGAAGTATAGCAACGTTTGCAAAATGCAGGACATCATGAAAAGCGTAGGCATCCGGTTTTTCAATATTATCGGTTAGAGGGCTTCCGATAAAGACATCACCGTATTTCAAATACACTTTGTCATCAGATTTCCTTACTATCCTAATTTTCATTTTTTTAGGAAAGTTTTCGTCTTCGTGTTTAGATTCCTCGCCAAAGTTTTCAAATTCAAAATAATCGTATTTTAGAAATTCGCCTGATGATTTTACATAATTAGAGTACAAGACACGTGAAAAATTGAATCCAATTGATTTAATAAATAATATATAGTTATCGATAAAAGCCGTCAGTTCAGAAACAATATTTGAATTATTTGAACGACTCATGCAATTCCCAATATTAGTTGCCATATTATCTAAGTATAGGTTATTGTATCTGTTTGACTTATATTTTAAATTTTCTGAAGCATTACTATCAAATATATAAAATAATTTAAGAGATTCTAAGTTTATGCTTAAAAAATGAGAGGCAGCAATTAAGTACCACAGAATATCGCCTAATTCCTCGTTAATATCATCTTTATAATTTTTATAGCTATTTGTATCACGCTTATATTTTTTGTAAGCTGACATGATGCTGCCAACTTCACCGAACAAAGCGTATATAATTATCTTTGCACTGTTGATCTTTACAGATTTTGTTTTTTCAACGTGTAATAAATAATCCTCCCATGTTAGCTTAAAAGAGCTAACAAGCGGCAGAGAATAAGTATCATTATAAACTATTAGTTCTGAGTATCTCATCATCTACAGTCCGTTTTTATAATTAAAATTTGTTGAATCTCATATCTTTTGGTAAGCCGATCAAACCCCTTTCATTTTGGTTTACGAACCACGACATTATTTCCGTGATAAAGTCAAAACTTCCTTTACGTGTGACTTTTCGGTGTCCAATACTAAGTCTATTTACCTCGTAAATTATTCGTTGAAAGCAATCTGGCATATCAACTGCGTCTTTGCCCCAATAAATAAAATTTTCTGAGACCAGTACATTATTTGAATTAGTGTCTTTTTCTGTATTTCTTGGGCATTGATCTTTATTTTTGCTATGGTGTGATTTCTCCTGAATCCACATACCTCCTTCACGATGATATATATTATCACCAAATGCATATTTAGTTGAACGCGAAAAATCAGGTCTTTTGTTAAAATATTTTGGATTTAACCAGTATTCATCAAACGTCATTTTGTGATCTACAATCATTATGTAAACAATTTTTCTGATATTATGCGTAGAAGTATTTTTTGCAATTGAAGACAAGCCAATTACCATATCGCCAACCTCTGCAACGCTTCTAATCCTTGGTTTACATGTTGCGAGAGTGCAGTAACCATGAAACGGATTTGGAGCAAATCCAAAATCACGTGCCACTACATAGTAAAAAACCTTTTTAGGTTCTACATACATATTCGGGAATAGATAGCTTTGATTTAGGTGATCCATCGGGGTTCTCAAAAACAATTGGTTCGTCGCTGTTTATTGCTTTAAGGATTTTCTCTGTGTTCCAACCAAGTAAATAATCACCATAGTCTTTTAAAGCCTGAGGCACTTCGCATTCTTTTGAACCCCTTTCATAAACACCGATGATTTTTTTTCCTAACTTCGCCGCTTGCTCGATTTCAAATTTTACGAAATCACTCTTATTTGTTTCTTTTGTTAAATAAACAATCAATATGGAACACCACTCAATTCTTGGTTTTAGAATCTCATACTTAATATAATTTTCATTGGTTGCATCGTTTGGGTCAGATTCTTTGGGTGTGAAATCACGAAACTCAATTCCTTGGGATGAAATCAATGCCTTCAAGTCATCAATCCCCTCAGCATCCTTTCCTGAGTGGCTTATAAAGATGTTAATGGTTTTTTTCGACATAGATCACCTGTGATTGCCTTGACTCGCACATAGTATAGGATATATTGAGCCATTGTCAACATATCCTTAATGTGCGATTTAAAATCATGGACATAAACTCCATAAACTCAGGGCTGCAAACCCCATCAAATTCAATAGTGATTCAGCGTTTAGAAAACCAAATAGATTGGTATGATGCAAAGGCTTCGCATTGCCAAAAGCGTTATAAATTCTTCAAATTCATTCAAATTGGCTTAACAATATTTTTGTCGGCTTATCCAGGGACATACTCAACAATTTTATACGATCCAACGGTGATTTGGGGTGGCGGCATTTTGTTAATGATTATTGAGATGATTCAACAGGTTAATAATTATTACCCACTCTGGATTTCTTATCGCTCGACCTGTGAAAGGCTAAAGAATCATAAATACCTTTATTTTGGACATGCCGAACCCTATAACCACAACGAAGAAAAAAAGAACGTTGCGACTTTGGCAACTAATATTGAAAGAATAATGTCTAAAGAAAACATAGATTGGATTAATGAAACAAAAACCAATAAATCCAAAGAATTGGCGACGGATTTTTTGAAATAACTTTCTATAAAAAACATAGTGATCCCACTATAAAACGCCCTACTTATCCCATAAAAAAATACGTTACATAAAACCCGCCGTTAAATGTCTTTGGCGGAGGGCAATAAAATGGACGCGCCGGATCGCATTCCTACACGCTGGCGCGGAAATGCGCTGTCATAGCGTGACAAAGACACCGGATTTGAAAACCTTATCCAGAGTTTTTTTTCCCCGCCGCATCAACCGCGTTAATGAAAGCGGCGGAAATAAAACTTAATCACGCGGCTTGTCTCATCCGCGATTCCCTGCCATCCAAGCAAAATCCCCCTTTGCGGTTTGCTCGGATATCGAGGGCGGCAAACGCCGCCAAGACGATCATGTCGCACCCCAATCGCCCGAAGCCGACTAGGTATTTAACCCTCCAGCCGATGAAGCTAAATTTTCCCATTATGCCAACCGCGACGGCTTGCGCCTAACCATCGACACCGCCTATCCTTATTTGTAGTTTTGCCGCGTCGTGACGGTGAGTACAGAAACCTTTGCATTTGTAAAATAAATTGGTATAATCGGTTTAGGGTCGGATGATGCGGCGCAAGCGGTAATTTAATCGCAGATATTTGGAGACGACAATGAGTACCATTCATGTAATAACTGTTCGTGAACTTATCAATTGGTCTTCAGGAAATGCACCACAATCAGAAAATTTAAAATCTTTTTCAAACGGCTCTTTAGTTTTGCCCCCGATTCAACGTTCAGTAGTTTGGGACAATAAACGTATCATAGATTTTTGGGATAGTTTATTGCGTGGCTACCCATTTGGCATGATGATGATACACAAGGCGAACAAAATAGTTAGGTCACTTGATGGAAATACTCATGAATCAGCCAAAAACGATTGGGCGTTATTTGATGGACAACAGCGTCTATCGGCCATATTACTTGGTTTTGGTATTGAGCCGTTAAGTAGGGGTCTTAAACTTTGGGTTGATTTTTCAGAGCAAAAACAAAAAGGTGATACACTGTTTAATATAAGATTAAGCAGTTCAGGCCAACCATTTGGTTATCAATTAAGCAATCCTAATCAAAAATTTGAGTTAAGCAAAAGGAAAGAGAAACGAAAACTATTAAAAGACAAATCAATTCACGAACTTTTTAAAGAAATTTCCGGTATTGACTTGATTGAAGGAAATACAGAGACTATCCCTTTTGCAAATATTGCATGTAAATTATTGAATAATCACAGGGATCATCCTTTCAAGGAAAAGAAATATGAAAGTTTTGTCAATAAATTAAATATGGTTCTTGATTATGAATTTTCTTTAATGGAAATTGACTCTGATATAGTAAATAATCCCGAAGATTATTTACGCGTTTTTTCTCGGATTGGGCAAAATGGCATTCCGCTTTCGAATGACGAGCTAACTTACTCCATAATAAAAAATAAATACCCATTTGTCCATGATGTGGTTCAAAAAATTAAGCAAGAAAAGGGTCGTTTTATTAGTGAAATCGACTTGGTTATGGCTGCGTTACGTGTTGCTAGAGTAACCGCGGATAAAGATAATAATGAATTAAAAAATAAATATGGTCACGGTCGCCCGACCCCTGAATTTGCTAAAGGTTTATCAAAATATCCAGCGATTGAAGCCAAATTTAAGGAATTTATACCTGAAGCGCAAGAAAAGATCGCTGATTCTTTACTTTTTAAAGCACTCGACCTTATAAATTTGACCTTATCATACGATAAGGACAATAACCAAATAGGTTTTCCAAGAATTGCAATGTCTATGATTAAGCCAGAACTTATGGATATCCTTATTTTATTTGCAAATGATTTGAGTGAAACTCCACATGAATCAATAAGAGAATGGATGATTCCATTTGCTTTGCATAGTATTTTGTTTACTAATTTATCCAAGGCTTCATATAATTTATTTCAAGCATTTTCAGAAGAAAATCATAATTCAATTGATTGCAGTTTTATAAAGGAGAGAATTGCTATTTTTGAAAACGAAGGAATTTCATATACTATTCCTCGCATTGAAATGTTAGATGCGCTAAAAAAAGACAATTTTTTTGGTAAATCAATCTCAAATCCCTCAAAAGATAGACTTGCATTTTATAACGAGAAATATGCACATAACCCAAGTGATGGTTTAAGAAAGTTTATTTTTTGGGACCAGAACGCAACAAAATTTGCTTTGCTTTGGTTGCAAAGAGATTATATTTCCAAGAAATATCCCGATTATGATCCCACTTCAGAACGCGAAGATGATTTGCCAATCGATCTCGATCACTTAATACCTCAGAGTAAATTTAGTGGTCATTTTAAATCATTTAAAAGCCAAAGGATTCACGAAAGCGTTAAATACAATACTGAAATAATGAATAAATTCTCTTCACAAAGGAATCCTGTCGGCAATTCAATTGGCAATCTACGTTGGTTAGATTCTTCAGAAAATCGTGCAAGACAAGATGGTGAAATTGATATAAATGGTGATCTAGAAAATGATTTCTGTTTAATCAATGCGACAGAATGGAACGGTTTTATTAGTAATGAGGTATGGAATAAGCGTGCAATAAATGAATTTGAAACATTGATTGAATGCAGAAGCGTGTATTTATATGAGCAATTGCTCAATAAGAGTCTAATTAATGATTTTCTGCTCCCATTAAATGAGATTCAGCCAGGTTCAGATACCTAATATTTCGTGCATGAAATTCCTTAGAACCTGATCCAAAATTATCACAGATAGAGTAGGTTTGTCATCACCCGCCGTTTGCGTTAGAAAGCGGCGGGCGAAGACGCTCTTACTCAACCTTTGATAATTTTGACTCAGGCTTTAAGGGAAGGTCTGAATAAATCTAGTTTTACCCCCCCTTCTTTAGGAAAGTCCGAACAAGTCCCCTTTTGCCAAAAGAGCCGCGCATTTGCGAGCGGCGAAGCCGCGAAGCAATCCAGAAAAATCTTGCATTTTCAGG
>JASGCR010000332.1 GCA_030054015.1 Candidatus Symbiobacter sp.
TAAAGCTGAAATCATTTGGAAACGGAGTATATTAAAATATTGAGGGGTGGTAAGTCCTGGGGGATTACCCGACAGATTTATGCCGCTTTGCGGCAAAAATCTGCGGGTAATGACGCTCCTTGTTTGACGCCCCATTTTTTAACGCACTTTAATGGACGCGGCGGCGCAATGCCGCCTCACTCCACCAGGTTAAAATCAAGCTCGACCTCGCCACGGGCCGGGTCGGGGGGGGCAAAAAAGGCCGCGATGCGGTCGTCGCTCACCGCGTCGATGTCAGCGGGCTGCCAATTGGGTTTATTGTCTTTATCGACCAATAAAGCGCGGATGCCTTCGACGAAATCGGGGACCGCAAAGCAGCGTATCGCCAGCAAATAATCCATTTTCAAGACATAATCGACCGAGCGGCCTTGGGCGCGGTTGACATGTTCGACCGCCAGGGCGAGGCTGGTCGGGCAACGGGTGCGCAAATGGGCGAGGGTTGTCGCCGCCAGGTCATCCCCGCCTGCGGCGCGGGTGGCCAGACGAGACATGATTTCGCGGGCGGAGGGGGCGGAGAAACACTCCTGAATCAGGGGCAAATAGGGCATTAAACTCGGCACCATCCCGGCCCCGTGATTTAATTCATGCAAACGCACCGCGAATTTCGCCACGACGTGATCGACATCGGTGGGGGTGGAGGGCGCGGCGGCAATCAACGCCCTGCGTAAATCGGGAAATAATGCTTTTGGCACGACATGATGGGCGAAATTAACCTGCACCCCATCTGCCGTGTTGAGGCGGTGGCCGGTCATGGCGGTAAACACCCCCGCCCGCCCCGGATAAAAATTCAAAAACCAGGCCGCCCCAATATCGGGGAACAGCCCAATCGCGGTCTCCGGCATGGTCATATCGAGATGTTCGCTGACAATGCGGCGGGCGGCATGGGCGGACAAGCCCAATCCCCCCCCCATGACAATCCCATCGACCAAGGCGATATAGGGTTTGGGGAAATGATGGATTTGGCGATCCAGCCGGTATTCGCGGGCCGAAAATTGGCAGGCCAGTTTATGACCGGCAATGCTGCCAGACTCCCGCAACACCCCCGCCATTTCGCGCACATCGCCGCCGGCGCAAAAAGCGCGCCCTCCCACCGCATCGACCACCACACACTGAATCGCTGAATCCTGGGCGGCGAACCTAAGGGCGCGGCTGATCGCCAAAGCCATCTTGCTGTTGAGCGAATTGAGGGCTTTGGGGCGGTTTAAGGTTATCGCCAAACAGCGATGTTCGACGCGGATAAACACCTCAGCTTCGGGTTGAGTCAAGCATTCAGACAGTAACCTTGGAGTCATTTGTAAAGCGGTCATTAACCATATTCCCCTTTAACGCAATGAAAATATTGGGAAAATTCTTGAAGTTGGCAATTATATAGACTAAAGTCGCTCGAACTTCTTGGCATAAATTATTTTATCGCTCCGATAAACGCAACAGCAAAGAGGAGTTCTTAAGGAAATGAGTTTGACTGCATGGCCGGTTCAGGCCCCCTATCCGATGATGCGTCATCGTCGCTTGCGCCAGGCAATCTGGATTCGTGATTTGGTCGCACAATCGCATCTATCGCCGCAAAATTTAATTTGGCCGGTCTTTGTGGTCGAGGGCAATCGCCAAGAACAACCAGTGGTTTCTTTGCCGGGCATTAACCGCATGTCGATTGATGTTTTGCTGAAACGCGCCGAGGAAGCCCACCAACTGGGCATTAACCTGATTGCCTTGTTTCCGGTGATAGATTTGGCCTTAAAAACCCCCGATGGGCGCGAGGCCTTGCGACCCGATAATTTGGTGTGCCGCGCCATCCAAGCCTTGAAACAAAATTTGCCGGGCCTGGGGGTTATGGCCGATGCCGCGCTTGATCCCTTTACCAGCCACGGTCACGACGGGGTGCTGCACGAAGATGGGCGGATATTAAATGACGAAACCGTACAAATTTTACAACAACAGGCTTTGCTGCAGGCCCAGGCCGGGGCGGATGTGATCTCACCCTCGGATTCAATGGATGGCCGCATCGGCGCGATTCGCCAGATATTAGAAGAACATGGCTTGACGGACAAAATTATCCTATCTTATGCGGTGAAATATGCCAGTGGCTTTTTTGGCCCATTTCGGGATGCGGTCGGCTCGTCGGTCAGTTTGGGCAAAGCCGGCAAACATACGTATCAGCTTGATTTTCGCAATAGTGACGAGGCTCTCCGCGAAGTCGCCGCCGATCTGTCCGAGGGCGCCGACATTGTCATGGTCAAACCCGGTATGCCCTATTTGGATATTGTCCATCGGGTTAAATCGGCTTTTGGCGTGCCGACCTTTGCTTACCAAGTATCGGGCGAATATGCCATGATGAAAACCGCAGGCCTGGCGGGGTATCTTGACTATGATATGGTGATGATGGAATCATTAATGTCATTTCGTCGCGCCGGGGCCGATGCCATCCTCACTTATGCCGCGGTTGAGATTGCCAAAAGATTGCAAAAGGGTTAAAATAGACTCTGTGTCTTTGAAAATTCGACTTGATGCCCTCCTTCCAGCTTAGGTAGGGTCTGAATAAGTCTTTTAGACCCCCCCTTCCTGCTTAGGAAGGGGGGGAAACCGATCCTTGG
>JASGCR010000041.1 GCA_030054015.1 Candidatus Symbiobacter sp.
CTTGCTAAGGCTTTTGCTATCGCAAAAGCCAAGCGCGGCGACGCTCAGAATGACAATCCGACTACTTAATCAGACCTTCCTTAGGAGGCGAGGCGTGAAACCACTTCAGTTGGAATCACGACATAATGGCGGCGTGATGCCGCGGCGGATGGCACGAAAATGACAGAAACCCACGCGCATTTGGCAAAACATACCCATCCCCCACTTGGTCACCCCCTGGGCCGCGTGTCCGTGTGGGATGATCCGGGGCGGTTTGGCAAAATCTGGCTCGGCGTTTTAGGGGCGATGTTTTTGCTGTTTTTATGCTTTCCCAAGCTTGATCTTGGCGTGGCGCGGCAATTATACCTCGGCGACCGCAAATTCTGGCTGAGCGAACAACCCCTCGCGGTGTTCATCCACGAAAATGTGGAGTGGTTGTTGTGGGTGGCTTTGGCGACCCTGGCGGTCATCGGGCTGGCGCGCGTGATGCTAAAGCGGGCAAAATGGTCAGAAATCGGACGCCAAGGGGTGATGGCGGCGGTGGCGGCCCTGGTGGGGCCGGGCCTGGTGGCCAATGCGCTGTTCAAAGATATGTGGGGGCGGGCCAGGCCCTTGCAATTGTTTGAATTTGGCGGGCAATTGAAATTTACCCCGCCTTTGGTGTGGTCGGATCAATGCAGCAGCAATTGTTCCTTTGTTGGCGGTGATGCCGCCCTGGGTTTTTGGTTATTTATTTTCGCTTTTATGGCGGTTTCGACCTGGCGGCGGGCCTTGTTTTGGCTGGCGGTGGCAGTCGGCGGTATTTTGGGCTTGGTGCGCATCGGGCAAGGGGCGCATTTTCTCTCGGATATTCTTTTTTCCGCTTGGTTCATGTTGGGGGTGAGTTACAGCCTTGCCCAGGTTTTTTCGCCGCATCATACTCAGTGGCATAAAATCAGACTGGGAGTCCAGCGCATCGGTCATTTTCTGGGACAGATGGGGCATGAAATCGCTCATCCGGCCCAGGCGTTGCACCACCAGGGTTTGCGGCGCAAATTGCCCTATGTTTTGATTTTGATCGCCCTGACCCTGATCCTGGTGGATGTACCCGCCTCGCATTTGGCGTACCAATTATCCCCGGTACCCCGCCAGTTCTTTAAAGAAATTTCCGATATTGCTTTGGGGAAATGGTATTTGGTGGGAATGCCGTTACTGGCGGTGATGCTGGTGGCGGCGGCGGCCGTGATGCGGTTCAGTCGGCATCATCGGGCCGAACGCAAATTGATTAATTGGGTGAGCATTCCCGCCATGATCTGGGTGGCGGTGGTGTTATCGGGGTTGGCGGCCAATTTGATGAAATGGGTCATCGGGCGTTATCGGCCCGAAGTCTATTTCTTGGCCGGGCCGGACGATGCGCGGTTTGGGCTGCATTATTTCAGTCACGCCTATTTGCAAAATTCCTTTCCTTCGGGTCATACGACGACGGCCTTTGCGGTGGCGACCTGTTTGTGGCTGTTTTGGCCGCGTGGTGGTTTCGCATTTTTGGCCTTTGGTCTGGTGGTGGCGGTCACGCGGGTGTTGGCGGGGGCGCATTGGCCGTCCGATGTGGTGGCGGGCGGGTTTGTTGGCTTTGCCAGCGCGATCATGCTGCATCGGATCATGAATAGATACGGCTGGGGCGAGACGATGCTTCTGGCGGGGCAAAAATTTTCGCGGGTACTGCCGAACGAGCCAAGGAGATAATCCCGCTTTTGCGCGAGATCACCGCGCCACAGGATGGAGTTGCCATGAAACCTCTGAACCCACCCGCTTCCGCCACGCCGCTCCACCGCGCGGAAAATTTGCTGATATTGGGGTCGGGGCCGGCCGGCTATACCGCCGCGATTTATGCCGCCCGCGCCAATTTGGCCCCGGTCTTATTAACCGGTTTGACGCCCGGCGGACAATTGACGGTGACGACCGAAGTTGAAAATTACCCAGGCTTTGCCGAACCGATTATGGGGCCGCAATTGATGCAGCAGATGCGGGCGCAGGCCGAACGCTATGGCACGATTGTCCTCGACGACATCATCATCCGCGTCGATTTTGCCGCTTCGCCTTATGGCTTGGTGGCGGATTCTGGCACCGAATTCCGCGCCAAAGCGGTGATTATTGCCACCGGGGCGCAGGCGCGTTGGCTGGGGATTCCCTCCGAAGAGCATTTTCGCGGTTTTGGCGTGTCGGCCTGCGCCACTTGTGACGGGTTTTTCTTTCGCAACAAGCGGGTGGCGGTGATTGGCGGCGGCAACAGCGCGGTCGAAGAAGCCCTGTATCTGACCCATCACGCCGCCGAGGTGATTTTAATCCATCGCCGCGATAGCTTGCGGGCGGAACGAATATTGCAAGACCGTTTGATGAAACACCCCAAAATTACGGTGATGTGGAACCAAGAAGTTTTGGAAGTTATCGGCACCGACGCGCCGCGCAAAGTCACTGGCGTTAAATTGCGCTCAATTTCAGACAAAGCCCATCCGGTCGAACAGACCCTCGCCGTCGATGGGGTGTTTGTGGCAATTGGTCACGAACCCGCCACGTCCCTGTTCCGCGGGCAATTGCCGATGGATAAAGGAGGCTATTTATTGTCCGCACCAGATTCCACCATCACCGCCAAGCCTGGCATTTTCGCCGCCGGCGATGTCAAAGACAAAATCTTTCGCCAGGCCGTGACGGCGGCGGGAATGGGCTGTATGGCGGCATTGGAAGCGGAAAAATATCTTGCGCAATGGGAGGGGTAACCTTCGTAAAAAAAGAGCGTCAAAAAGGGGAGCGTCATTACCCGCCGCCTTATTCGTGTAACGAATAAGGCGAGTCGGGTAATCCCCCAGGCGTATTATTCCCCAAAACTCATGGGGGATTCCCCGCCGTTTGCTGCGCAAACGGCGGGGAATGACGCGCTTTTTTGGGGAATATTACTCATGGGCCTGTCAACCGACATGGAATATACAGTGATTTTTTCATACGCATAATGTATAAAATAATTAGAGTCAGGGCTAGGCAGGCCGACAATACTGGCGCCAGGGTGTGGGGAGCAGAAAAATGCTGGATTGGGACAAATTGCGGGTCTTTTTGGCGACGGCTGAGGCGGGCAGCTTTACCCATGCCGGCGAGATATTGCAAATCAGCCAATCTTCGGTCAGTCGGCAAATCAACGCCCTCGAAGAATCATTGGGGGTGCATTTGTTCCACCGTCATGCGCGGGGATTAATCGTCACCGAACAGGGCGAAGTGCTGCTGTCCACCACCAAGGAAATATTCGACAAATTGGCCTTTGCCGAGGCCCGCATCCAAGAATCAATGGTCGAGGCGCAGGGAAGTTTGCGCGTGACCACCACCGTGACCTTTGGCGCCACCTGGTTGTCGACCCGCATCGCCGAATTTATGGAAATTTATCCGAAAATTGCCCTGACTTTGCGCGTCGATGATCGGGAACTTGATTTGGGGATGCGCGAGGCCGATGTGGCGGTGCGCCTGACCCCGCCGCGCCAGGTCGGACTCATTCAACGGCAATTAACCGTGTTTCATTTCCAGCTTTATGCGGCGCAATCTTATTTGGATCGCTTTGGTACGCCGAAATCGCTCGCCGAATTGAGCCAACATCGTTTGGTGACTTATGGCGAGGAGGCGGGCGAGGCCCCGTTTGAAGGGGTCGATTGGATTGTCACGGCGGGGGGGCATGATTTGTCCGACCGGGTGGTGCTGCGGGTCAATAATTTCACCGCTTTGCATGGGGTGATCGCCACCGGGGGCGGGATCGGCTTATTGCCCGAATATTTGGCCCGAAATGATGCACGGCTGGTGCCGGTTTTGCCCGAAAATGCGCCGCCATCAGTGCCGGCTTATTTCGTTTATCCCGAAGAATTGCGGCAATCCAAACGCATCGGGGTGTTGCGCGATTTCTTGCTTAAAAAAGTGGCCGAGAACCCGTTTTGAGCCTGGCTATAATTTCGTCCATATTCCCCGCAAAACCCAGCTAAACAGGCCGATAATCACGACCGAGGCGGCGATTCCGCCCTCAACCCAACGCTGATGGAAACGGACATTATCGACTTTGATTTCAAATTTAGTGTAGCGTTCATCTTGGAGGCGGATGATCGCCGATAACTCGCCCACATTTATGGCCAATTGGTTGACGGCATGTTCCAATGAGGCAATACGGGCATCCTGGGCTGTCATGCGATCACTTTGCCCTTTGATTAAATTGGCAAGTCCGTCCAATTTTAACTCAAATTGTTCAGACTGTCCCTTTAGCCGCAGATCGAAATACTCGGACTGCGCCTTCATAAGATTGGCCAGACCGTCCAATTTTAGATCAAATTGCTCGGCCTGTTGTTTCAGTAGCAGATCGAAATGATCGCCCTGCGCCTTCATAAGATTGGTCAGACCGTCCAATTTTAGGTCAAATTGCGCTGCCATCTCTTTCATGCGGTGATCAAATTGCGCCGCATCCGCTTTAAGACGTTGGTCAAATTGCCCCGCATCCGCTTTAAGACGTTGGTCAAGTTGCACCGCATCCGCTTTAAGACGTTGGTCAAACTGCGCCGCATCCGCTTTAAGACGTTGGTCAAATTGTACCGCCATTTCCTTCATGCGGTAATCAAACTGCGTCGCCTGGTCTTTCATCTGCTGATCAAATTCGTGAAAGCGGCGGTCGGTGGTTTGCTCGAAACTGGTGAGGCGTTCAAATAACGCATCAAGCTTGGCATCAACCTTGCCCAAAGCCCGCCCCACCGAAAAATTCTCGGTCAGGTTTTGATTTTGATCTTGGTTTGGCTCTTGCGGCGTCGTCATGGCGACCGATTCCTTGAATAATTTCGTCCCGATTTCATTTTTGAACCCAATGCGCGATCTTACCACACCGCGAGTTTGCGGGTAAAGTCAAAAAATCTCCGTCGCGCTGTCCGATCTTTGCCGCCGCAACAACACATACCAGGCCCCGCTGCCGCCATCTTGGGGGGTGGCGGTTGACAGGGCCAGCACCTGATGCGCCAGGTCTTTCTCTTGCAGCCAACGGGGTAATTCGCTGCGCAAATTGGGAGCCTGGGCATGATAAGCGGCGGGGTTATCTTCCCCGTCGCTAAATTGTCGCC
Organism: Candidatus Symbiobacter sp.; assembly: GCA_030054015.1. Taxonomy (GTDB): domain Bacteria; phylum Pseudomonadota; class Alphaproteobacteria; order Elsterales; family Elsteraceae; genus JASGCR01. The sequence goes on from JASGCR010000041.1 coordinate 5,085, forward strand.
CTTTGCCGGTGATGATGAGGACGCAGCGCATTTGCCGCAAAAAGGCGCGGGCCAAAAATTGCCGCACCGCCAGCCGCCCTTGTTCCAAGCGCATCCCGTGCAAATCCAACCGCGCCTCAATCGGGATTTGGCCGCGCATCAAGCGGCGACGCAGATTCTTGTCCATCTGTTGCGATGAATTTCTGGCCGTGACGGATGTGACGGATGTGCCGGAATCGTTTGCTTGCGGCGGCGATGGCGGTGGCGCGATGGGCGGGCGCGGCTTAAAATTTTTGACCAATGGCAATGGGGCTAAAGTTACGGTGGGGGAATTTGCCGCCTCTGTCGTCGATGTGCCGCGACCCTGCGATTTACGTTTAAGCGGAGAAAATTGTGCGGCCACTTGGTGCCATAATTCCCGTTCGGCATCATTAGGGAAGCGGGGTTTGGACATGGGGGGACACCAGGAAAATATGTAATTCGACTGGCCCATGCGCCCCCAACAGGATTTTTCCCTCAATATCCGCCGTGCGCGATGGGCCGGTGATGATATTGATGAGACGCGGATCACGGGCGTGGTTATGGGTTGGCGATGGCTCGCCGCCGCGTTGCTGCCCTTTTTGCCCCCCTCTTTTTTGCTGCCGCCATTTTTGCCCCCGCCATTTATGCCAGGCGGCCTCAAGGCTTGGCACAATATCCGCCGCGGACAAAATCACCACCGCATAATCGCCCAGGAAATTGAGACTGGTCGGATGATCGGGGGACGAGCATACCATCACACTGCCGGTCTCGGCAATGCCGGCAAAGGCTTGTTGTACCGCAATGGTGGCCCCGCCGCGTATGGCCCCAAAATGCGGGGTTAAGGGAGGTATCTGATGCCAGGGCAGGTCACGCAATGCGCCAGCCACCGCCAGGCTGATGGCGGCATTCACTTTGGGCTGGATCGTTGCCGAGAGCGCGGCCAGATGGTTGGGAATTTCGGCCAGATTGGCAATTGGGGTAATTTTGACATTGATCGCCGCGGTCATGCGCAAAAACAACGCCACCAGGGCTTGAGGGTCATGGGCGGCACTTAACCGCGACAAGACCGGGGCGGGGCGGTGCGCCTCAAGCCGTTGCCTCAAATTATCGGGCGATATATCATCAGGCGATAAATTATCGGGCGATAATGCAGCCGACGCACCCGCCTGGCCCGCGAGATCACGCCGCCGCCCCAAGGATGCGCGAATTTTGCTGAGAATCATCTCGCGCTGGGGATCATTGGGGTGGGCGGCGGTCATTGGGTTACTCCAACCCTTCAAACAAAGCGGTTGAGAGGTACCGTTCGGCACTAGACGGCAAAATCACCAAAATCCGCGCCGATTTCATGGCCGGGCGGCGGGCGATTTCGAGAGCGGCGGCCAGGGCGGCCCCGGATGAAATCCCGACTGGAATGCCTTCCTGGGCGGCCAAAGCCCGCGCCTGGCGAAAGGCCGTGTCATTGGCGATGCCGATGACTTCGTTGATCAGGCTGCGATCCAGAATGGACGGCACAAACCCGGCGCCAATGCCTTGGATTTTGTGCGGGCCGGGGCTGCCGCCGGACAAAACCGGACTGTCTTCGGGTTCGACCGCGGCAATGTGCAATTTGGGCAGGGCTTTTTTCAGTTCGCCGCCAGCCCCGGTCAAGGTACCGCCAGTGCCGACCCCAGAGACAAACACATCCAATTTGCCGCCGGTATCCGCCAAAATTTCTGGGGCGGTGGTGACGCGGTGAATGGCCGGATTGGCGGGATTGTTGAATTGTTGCAACATGATGGCCCCTGGGGTGTCATTGACCAATTGCTCGGCGGCGGCAATCGCCCCGCGCATCCCCTGGGCCGCGGGGGTCAGGCGCAAATCCGCCCCCAATAGGCGCAAAATTTTCCGCCGTTCCAAGGACATGGATTCGGGCATGGTGAGTATGAGTTTTATCCCCTTGGCGGCGCAGACAAAGGCCAAGGCAATGCCGGTATTGCCGGAAGTGGGTTCGACCAAAACCGTGTCTTTGGTAAAGGGCTTTTCTTTCTCGGCGGCGGCGATCATCGCCAGACCAATCCGATCCTTGACCGAGGATAAGGGATTGAAAAATTCCAATTTGCCCAAGATTTCGGCCTCGACCCCCGCCTGTTTGGCGAAGCGCGACAGCCGCACAATCGGCGTGTGACCAATCGTATCCAAGATCGAATCGTAAATTTTGCCCCGGAAATTTTGCGTGTCTTTTGTCATAATCCACCCTTTGCGTCAGAAATCAAGCCTTCGGCATCAATTTAAGGCCAAGTTTAAGCCCCCGTCAATAATTATGACAGATTTTCCTGGCCTGGGACAAGTTTTTCTATCGCTTGTCTTACCACCCCTCAATACCTAAAAGGAAGAGCGTCATTACCCGCCGGACTGCAAGCGGATTGCCGCTTGCAGTCCGAGTCGGGTAATCCCCCAGGCGTATTATTCCCAAGGAACTTCTGAATAAGCCTTAGTAACAAGAAAATCGCCTTTGCGAGCGGTTGCATCGCAACCGCGAAGCAATCCAGAAAAATCTTACAACTTCAGGATGCTTCTGGATTGCTTCGCGGGCGAAGCCGCCCGCTCGCAAATGCCATTTCTTTGGTTTTTGGGACTCGTTTAGAGCTTCCTAAAGGGAAGTCTGATTAAGTCGCAAAAGTCACTGACCTCCCCTTCCCGTAGGGAGGGGAGGATAGAAACTCTATGCGAGCGAATGCGAGCATTAGAGTTTCTTGGTGGGGTTGGTACTTTAAATTGTTAAAAAGCCCAACCCCACCAAGTCTCGCTAAGTTGCTTCGCAACTAAGCTCGACTATCCTCCCCTCCCTACGGGAAGGGGAGGTCATAAGCGTTTCTCGACTTGTTCAGACCTTCCTTAAATAAGGTCTATAGATCTCCTGGATAGCCGTAATCGTCGATTTCCCAGTCGTCATCATGAGATTCGGGGAGTTCACCATTCTCTTGTTCCAGTCCGAAATTGTTGTAGCCGCGTTTGGCTAACTCGGCCGGAAATTTTTTCATTACATTTCTATACATTGTATTCTCCTTAATTCTTCGTTTTCTGTTGGTTAGATTCTGATATACACGTACGAGTATATCAGAATATTTATATTATGCCCCAAGAGACACAAAACAGTCAACCACAAAATTCCCCCCTTGCCAAACTCGGAAAAATATAGTACTAATTCACTACCAATTCACACGGTAAAAAACATGGAACTCATTTCCAAAATGGCGGATTATGCGGTGACGCTGATGGTGGCGATGGCGGCGGAGCCAAATTCTCGTTATTCGGCGCAAACCCTGGCGGAAAAGACCGCGCTACCGCGTCCGACGGTGGGCAATCTCATGAAAAAACTGGCGGCGGCGGGGTTGCTCACATCCGAACGCGGGGTCAAAGGCGGCTATGGTCTGGCGGTGGCGAGCCAAAAGATTAACGTGGTGCAGATCATTACCGCGATTGATGGCAAACTGGGCTTTACCGCCTGTAGCCATGATGACGGCGACAGCATCAACTGCGCACGGGCGGGCATTTGCGCCACCCGTCCCCATTGGCAGACCCTAAGCCGCGCGATCACCCAAGCCCTGGCCCAGGTAACTCTGGCGGACATGGCGCAATCCTTCGCTGCGGGCATCTCCCTTGATTTTCGCGCGGGCATCGGCAGCGATGATGCGCGGGTAAAACCTACGACCCCCTATGAGGCCATATTGTGACCGATATATTTTATGATACCCAGCAAGCGACCCCGGCACCAACTGCGAAAACCCCCGCGAAAACCCCAGTTGGGAAAACGCCTGAGGCGGCGCAGGGGGTGTTGAATGACGCGTATCGTTATGGCTTTGTGACCGAGATTGAAACCGATTCGGCCCCGCCGGGACTCGATGAATCAACGGTGCGGTTTATTTCGGCCAAGAAAAACGAACCGGACTGGCTGCTCGATTGGCGGCTCAAAAGTTTTGCCCATTGGCAGACAATGACCACGCCGGTCTGGGCGCATTTAAAGATTGATCCGATAGATTATCAAGCATCAACCTATTACTCCGCCCCGAAAAATGCCAAAAAGGTTAAATCGCTCGCCGAAATCGATCCCGAATTGCTGAAAACCTATGAAAAACTCGGCATTCCTTTGCGGGAACAGGAATTGCTGGCGGGGGTAGAGGGGGCGGGGAACGTGGCCGTCGATGCGGTGTTTGATTCGATTTCGGTGGCGACGACGTTCCGCGATAAATTGGCGGCAATGGGGGTGATTTTTTGCTCGTTTGGCGAGGCGGTACAGCATCATCCCGAATTGGTACGCCAATATTTGGGGTCGGTGGTGCCGGCGGGCGATAATTTTTATGCCGCGCTTAATGCGGCGGTGTTTTCCGATGGCTCGTTTGTGTATGTGCCAAAGGGGGTGCGTTGCCCGATGGAACTTTCTACCTATTTCCGCATCAATGCGTCCAATTCGGGACAATTTGAACGCACCTTAATTATCGTTGATGACGATGCCTATGTTTCGTATCTCGAAGGCTGTACCGCGCCCAAACGCGATGAGAACCAACTTCATGCCGCGGTGGTGGAATTGATTGCGCTGGATCGGGCCGAGATCAAATATTCCACGGTGCAAAATTGGTATCCTGGCGATGCGAATGGGCGCGGCGGGATTTATAATTTCGTCACCAAACGCGGGGCGTGCCGTGGTTATAAATCGAAAATTTCTTGGACGCAGGTGGAAACCGGTTCAGCCATTACCTGGAAATACCCGTCTTGTTTGTTGCAAGGCGACGAGTCGGTGGGCGCGTTTTATTCGGTGGCGATCAGCAATCACCGCCAACAAGCCGACACGGGCAGCAAAATGATCCATCTCGGCAAAAACACCAAATCGACAATTATCGCCAAGGGGATTTCGGCGGGGCAGGGGCAAAACACCTATCGCGGCTTGGTGAAAATCATGCCCAAAGCGACCGGGGCGCGCAATTACACCCAATGCGATTCGCTGTTGCTAAGTGACCAATGCGGTGCCCATACCATTCCCTATATCGATGTGCGTACGCCGTATGCCACACTTGAACACGAAGCCACCACCGCGAAAATATCGGAAGAACAACTTTTTTATTGCCAGCAACGCGGGTTGTCGGCGGATGATGCGGTGTCGATGATTGTGAATGGCTTTGCCAAGCAAGTGTTGCAGGAATTGCCGATGGAATTCGCGGTCGAAGCGCAAAAACTTCTGGCGATTTCATTGGAAGGCAGCGTGGGGTAAGATACTCTGTGTCCTTGAACATTCGCCTTTATGACCCCCCCTTCCTGCTTAGGAAGGGGGGGATAGAATCGCTCAGAATTTTTGTTAAAAAATTCTTGAGCGATTCTTGGGGGGGTTGGTGCAACGCCTTTGATTATATTGATAGATTTTCAATATCACCAACCCCCCCTAGCTCCGCTAAGGGCTTCGCCCTAAGCGTCGCTTTCCCCCCCTTCCTAATCAGGAAGGGGGGGTCATAAGGGGGATTCTTTGGGAAACGGAGTATAAATTCAAAAAATTGGGTCAATCATGTCAAATTACATCTTAGAGATTAAGAACTTAACTGCCGAGATACCACCCGAAAAACGTGTGGACACGGTCAAACCGGATCAGGGAGGGGGCAAGAAAATTCTGCGCGGCCTTGATCTGAAATTGGCGGCGGGCAAAGTCCACGCCATTATGGGGCCGAACGGGTCGGGCAAATCGTCGCTGGCCTATTATCTTGCCGGTCGCAATAATGATGAAATAACCGGCGGCTCGGTTTTATATGACGGCCAGGATTTGCTGGCGATGGAGCCGGATGCGCGGGCGCAGATGGGGATTTTTCTGGCGTTTCAATATCCGGTCGAGATTCCGGGGGTCAACAGCATGGTGTTTCTCCGCGCCGCCTTTAATGCCGGGCGCAAGGCGCGGGGCGAGCCGATTTTGGATGCGGGGCAATTTCTTAAAATCGTGCGGGCGCAGTTGAAAATTCTCGGCATGGGCGAAGAAATGCTGAGCCGCGCCGTCAATGTCGGCTTTTCCGGCGGCGAGAAAAAACGCCATGAAATCCTGCAAATGATGGTGTTGCAGCCGAAATTGGCGATTTTGGACGAAATTGATTCCGGGCTGGATATTGACGCGCTGCGCCAAGTTGGGGCGGCGGTGAATGCAATGCGTTCTGCCGGGCGGACGCTGGTTTTGATTACCCATTACCAGCGTTTGCTTTCCTTTGTCGAACCGGATCATGTCCATATTCTGGCCGGCGGGCGGATTGTCGAATCGGGGGATCGCTCGCTCGCCCTGGCATTGGAACAGCATGGCTATGCGAAATATATCGAAGCGGCGAAGGTTTAGGTATACCCCGTGTCCTTGAAAATTCGCCTTTCTGACCCCCCCTTCCTGATTAGGGAAGGTCTGAAGAAGTCACTTTTTTTGTCAAAAGAGACCCGCATTTGCGAGCGGTTGCATCGCAACCGCGAAGCAATCCAGTAGCATCCTGAAA
>JASGCR010000333.1 GCA_030054015.1 Candidatus Symbiobacter sp.
ACAGATTTATGCCGCTTCGCGGCAAAAATCTGCGGGTAATGACGCTCCCTTTTTTCCGCTCCCCTTTTTTTTGCGGCGGCGGGGGAATGACGCTCCTTTTTTTTAGGGCTTATAGCCCCTCCTATCGAATTAAAACCTGAGCATCATCCCCATGAAAAAAACCACCCTCAACCGACCCGGCAAGCACATTCCGCGTCTTTATCAACCAGACTTAGCGGCGGCGGGTGCTATGGCGCGGCTTGCCGACCCGGCCCAGTATCACCATCTCGTCCATGTCTTGCGGATGGGGGTGGGCGACGACATAAATCTGTTTAACGAGGAACAAGGTGAAATCGCCGCCCACATCACCGCCACCGATAAAAAATCCGTGACCGTGAGCCTGGGGGACCTGATCACTCCGCCGCCGCCGCCAAAATTGACCGAGATCACCTTGTATTTTGCCCTGATAAAACGGGATGCCTTGGGGTTTTTGCTCGAAAAAGCTACGGAATTAGGGGTGGATGCCCTGCAACCTATGACCAGCGATTACAGCCAGAACGAGGCCTATCATGGCGACCGCGCCGCCGCCATCACCCGCGCCGCCACCGAGCAATCACGGCGATTATCTCTGCCCCGACTGGCCGCGCCGCGCCGTTTGGATGAAATATTTGCCGCACCCAGCCCGGCGGCGGCATCTCGCCCAGACTCCGCGACACGCCCCGCCAAAATATTTTTTTGCGCCGTCGAACAGCCGGCTTTACCGCTTTTATTGCCCACGGCGATTTCCGCCCTCGGCGAAATTATCGGCCAAAACCAAGGCGTAAACACCCATGCCCCGCTTCCGCTGGGGCTGGTGATTGGACCCGAAGGCGGATTTTCCCCGCGTGAAGTTGCTTTGCTGTCACAGCATACATCTGCTAGACTTGTATCATTGGGGAGCGAAATTCTTCGATCTGAAACGGCGGCACTCGCGGGATTGGCAGTTATACAGGCTGTCCTCCGCCAGTCTGTCCGCCCATAAAACCTTAAGGGGGAGCGCGCATGACCAGCAAACCGAGTGAACGTGGCAATGCAATAAATGGCACGGCGGAATTGGTGACCTGGTTTGAACAAGGCAGCAAACCCCCCACCGCCTGGCGCATCGGCACCGAACATGAGAAATTCATGTTCGCCCGCCACGATTTTGCGCCATTGCCCTATCACGCCGCCCCTGGCATGGCCAGCATCCGAGCGGTGTTAGAGGGTTTTTATCCCTTTGGCTGGCAGCCGATCTTGGAAAATGGCCATCCCATTGCCCTGGCTCATACGGGCGGCGCGGCCATTAGTTTGGAGCCGGGCGGCCAGTTTGAACTGTCCGGCGCGGCGGTGGAGAATCTGCACCAGACCGAGGCGGAACTTGCCACCCACATCGCCCAATTAAAAGAAATTGGTGCGCCCTTGGGAATTGGCATGATGGGCCTGGGCTTTGCGCCCGATTGGCGGCGCGAAGACATTCCCTGGATGCCCAAAGGCCGCTATAAAATCATGCGCGATTACATGCCCAAAGTGGGAAATTTGGGATTGGATATGATGCTGCGTACCTGTACGGTGCAGGTGAATCTCGATTACCAATCCGAAGCCGACATGGTCGATAAATACCGCGTGTCTTTGGCTTTGCAACCTTTGGCGACGGCCTTGTTTGCCAATTCGCCGTTTACGAACGGTCGGGATAATGGCTTCCAATCTTATCGCAGCGAGATTTGGCGCGACACCGACCGCCAACGTTGCGGCATGATCCCGTTTGTGTTTGAAGATGGGTTTGGGTTCGAGCGATATGTTAATTATGTACTTGATGTACCAATGTATTTTGTCTATCGTGACGGGTACATCGATGCGGCGGGGCAAAGTTTCCGCGATTTTATGGCGGGGAAATTACCGGCTTTGCCGGGCGAGCGTCCGACCCTCGGCGATTTTGCCGATCATGTCTCGACGGTTTTCCCCGAAGTGCGGCTGAAACGCTATCTTGAAATGCGCGGGGCCGATGTCGGGCCGCCGGAACATATTATTGCCCTGTCGAGTTTGTGGGTCGGGTTATTATATGACCGCGCTGCGTTAGATCACTGTCTGGCACTGATCAAAGATTGGCGCGTGGACGCGTTGGAAGCGGTCAGGCGCGACGTGCCGCGTCTCGGTCTGGCGGCCATGCTGCATGGGCGCAGTTTGCGCGATTGGGCGATGGATGTGCTCAAAATCGCGGATCGCGGCTTGAAAAATCGCGGGCGGCGTGGCCATGACGGTCATGATGAACGCAAATTTTTGCGTCCGATTGAGGCGATTGCCGCATCGGGACGCAGCCTGGCCACGGTTTTGCGTGAGGATTTTAATGCCCATGGCGGCGGCAAATCGCCTGGCGCATATTTAATGGGCAAATATGCCTGGTAGTATTGTTTAAGGAGGGCCTGAGTAAGTGCGGCAACGTGCCGCCGCGATCAGACGAACTTGCCAATTCCCGCCAAAAACTGCGCCCCGCTTCGCGGACGGCGCGGTGGTTTTGGATTTTTGGGACTTATTCAGACCTTCCTTAAAGGAAGGTCCGAACAAGTCACTTTTTTGCCAAAAGAACGGCGCATTTGCGAGCGGCGCAGCCGCGAAGC
>JASGCR010000334.1 GCA_030054015.1 Candidatus Symbiobacter sp.
GGATTGCTTCGCGGTTGCGATGCAACCGCTCGCAAATGCCATTTTTTTTGTTTTTAGGACTTATTCAGACCTTCCTTTAGAAGGGGGGGGGTAAAACTAGACTTATTGAGACCTTCCCAAAAGAATGGGAAACAAAGCGGAACTTAAAATAACTTCTAGGAAAACATGCAAAATCAAATCATTGCCACAAAATCCACCCTTAACTTAGCCCAGGGCGAGGCGGTTGCCGCGTTGGATGGCCCGGTCTTGGTGTTGTCAGGCGCGGGAACCGGCAAAACGCGGGTGCTGACGGCGCGGCTGGCGGCACTGATCGGTCAAAAAAAGGCCTTTGCCTCGCAAATTTTGGCGGTGACCTTTACCAACAAAGCGGCGCGGGAGATGCGTGAGCGGGTGGCAACCCAAATTGGCAGCGAGGCACAAAGCCTGCGCCTCGGTACCTTTCACAGCGTGGCGGCGCGGATGCTGCGACAACATGCTGAAATGGTGGGGCTTACGCCGGATTTCACGATACTGGATGCCGACGACCAATTGCGCCTGATCAAGGAATTGCTGCAAGCCGCCAATATTGACGATAAAAAATGCCCGCCCCGCATCGTGCTGGCGCAAATCTCGCGCTGGAAAGACCAAGCTTTGACCCCGGAAAAGGTGAAAAAATCATGGGGCGACCCCGCCCAGGGCGGCGATTATGGGTTTGGCGGCAGCTATCCAGGTTATCTTGGCGCGGAAAAAATGGTGGAAATCTATGCTGATTATCAGCAACGGCTTAAAACCGTCAATGCCGCCGATTTTGGCGATTTATTGCTGCATATTGTCACGCTCTTAAAACAACAGCCCGAAGTGTTGCAACATTACCAAGATCGCTTGCGCTATTTATTGGTGGATGAATATCAAGACACCAATGCCGTGCAATATATGTGGTTGCGCTTGTTGGCGGCGCAATCGCGCAATTTATGCTGTGTGGGCGATGATGACCAATCGATTTATGGCTGGCGCGGGGCCGAGATCGGCAATATCCTCAATTTCGAGCGCGATTATCCCGATGCCCGCATCATTCGCCTGGAACAAAATTACCGCTCAACCCCGGAAATCTTGGCGGCGGCATCGAGTCTCATTGCCCATAACAGCACGCGTCTGCCCAAAACATTGTGGACGGATGCGGCGGCGGGCGAGAAAATCCGCGTATGCACGTCATGGGATGGCCGCGGCGAGGCCAGATGGATCGGCGACACCATTGAACAATTTATGAGGATGGGCAAAAAACTGGGGCAAATGGCCATTTTGGTGCGTACCGGCAGCCAGACCCGCCCGTTCGAGGAAATGCTCACCCAACGCGGATTGCCCTATGTGGTGTTTGGCGGCTTGCGCTTTTACGAGCGGGCGGAAATCCGCGATGCCGTGGCGTATTTGCGGCTTATCCGCCAGGCGGGGGATGAGTTGGCTTTTGACCGCATCATTAACGAACCCAAACGCGGCATTGGCGACCGCGCCTTGGCGGTGATTCACGAAACCGCGCGGGCGCAAAATCTTAATCTGATCGAAGCCAGCCGCCAATTGGTCGAACATAATGGCATCAAAGGCACCGCCCGCGCCGGTTTGGCGGAATTTTTGCGTTATTACGAGATTTGGCGTTTGGCGGCGGCGCAAAAAAAACTCGACCAATTAACCGCGCAGGTTTTGGATGAATCCGGTTATACCGCCCGTTGGCACAATGATAAAGCCCCCGATGCCTATGCCCGCCTTGAAAATTTGCGCGAATTGCAGCAATCCATGCGCGAGTTTGAAAGCCTGACCGATTTTCTTGACCATGTTGCCCTGGTCACCGAACTTTATCAAGACACCGCGACCGAGAAAATATCGATCATGACCTTGCATCTCGCCAAGGGCTTGGAATTTGACCAGGTGTTTTTGCCGGGTTGGGAAGAGAAGTTATTTCCCCATTCCCGCGCCCTGGATGAGAGCGGCCAGCGCGGGTTGGAGGAGGAGCGGCGGCTCGCTTATGTCGGTTTAACGCGGGCGCGGCAACAGGCGTTGATTTCCAATGTCGCCAATCGCTTGACCTATGATAAATGGGAAATCCGCGAACCCAGCCGGTTTTTGCGCGAAATCGATCCCAAATGCCTGATCATTGAACGCGAGCCTGGCCTGCCGGGCTTTGATGGCGAGGCCACGGGGGGGCAATATGCGGGCGAGGCCGCGGGTCAGTACCCTGGTACGTCCCCTGGCCGTTCCTTGCCGATTATGACGGCGGGCGAGGGCATGAGCAACTCGCTGTCTAACCCCCTGGGGCCGATCATTGACGTGCCGCCGTCGCAGGCGCGGCCGCATTTTGCCGCGGGGGACCGCGTGCGCCATGATCATTTTGGCATCGGCCGCGTGATCAGCGTGCTGGGCAGTGGCAGTGCCATCGGGCTTGAAATCGAATTTGACCAGGCCGGGCGCAAAAAAATTATGGCCAGGTTCGTGCGGCCTGTATGAGGTCTCAGAAGGAAAGTCAAAATAAGTCAAAAATTTATTTACCCCCCCCTTCTAAAGGAAACTCTGAACAAGTCCCAAAAGTGTCATTCTGAGGTTAGAAAAGTCCGCGCGTAAGCG
>JASGCR010000335.1 GCA_030054015.1 Candidatus Symbiobacter sp.
GGGAATAATACTCCTGGGGGCTTTCCCCCGACCAATGTCTTACGACATTGGCGGGGGACAGGCCCCGACAGATTTATGCCGCTTCGCGGCAAAAACCTGCGGGTAATGACACTCCCTTTTTGGGAATAATCCTCCTGGGGCTTTCCCCCGACCAATGTCTTGCGACAAATCGCCCTTGAACGGGCAAAGGAATTAATATGAAACCCAAACACACAACCCTTGAAGAATTAGAACAAAAATGGATGCAAAACCCCAAATTCGTCGCTGAATACCATGCGCTGGATGAAGAATTTGCGCAGGCGGCGGCCTTGATTAAGGCGCGGGCGGACTCCAACATGACACAGGCAGAATAGGAACCCCACGCCATGACCCCCCTCCTCACCGCCATATTAATTGCCACCATCATATCCGGCACGCCGCTGGTGATTGCCGCGCTGGGCGAGTTGGTGGTGGAAAAATCGGGCGTCTTAAACCTTGGCATTGAGGGCATGATGGCGGTGGGGGCCTTGGCGGGCTTTGCCGTCACGTACCACACCGGCCAGGCTGGGTTGGGCATATTGGCGGCGATGCTGGCGGGGATGGCGTTGTCCTTGGTGTTTGCGGTGTTGGCCTTAACCTTAATGGCGAACCAAGTGGCCTGTGGCTTGGCCTTGTCGATTGCCGGATTGGGCTTGGCGGGATTTTTGGGCAAACCGTACGAAGCCCTGTCATTGCCGCAAATTCACCCCTTGCCCATCCCGATTTTGGCAGATATTCCCATCGTCGGCACGATATTTTTCCACCATCAAATTTTGGTCTATGTTTCCTGGGCTTTGTTTGCCGCCGTGATGGTGTTTTTATATAAAACCCGCGCCGGATTATTGGTACGCGCCATCGGCGAATCGCCGCATTCGGCTCATGCGATTGGATCAAACGTGATCGCCATACGCTATGCCGCGACATTATTCGGCGGCGCAATGGCAGGGTTGGCGGGGGCGTTTATGTCGATCTTCTTCACCCCCTTATGGGACGAGCGCATGATCAGCGGGCGCGGCTGGATTGCGGCGGCTTTGGTGGTGTTTGCCACCTGGCGACCGGCGCGGGTACTGATCGGAGCTTATTTATTCGGCGGGGTGATGATTTTGCAGTTATTCATCCAGGGTTCGGGCTGGCAAATTTCCATTCCGTCGCAATTTTTATCGGCGATGCCTTATCTCGCGACGATCTTGGTGTTGGTGGTGATTTCGCAGAATCGCCGCACCATTCGGCTGCATTCGCCAATGTCGTTGGGGGTTTCGTACCGGCCAGATTAAGCCTTCGTAAATATTTCTTGCTAATTTGCCTATTTCGGCTGTAATTTTCTCGGTATTGAGGATGATTATATCGTCCGTTCAAAGCTTAATCTTTATCATCTGAGGAAGCCTCATCAATGAAAAACTCCCTGAAACTATTGGCGTCATTGGCCGTAACGCTCGGTCTTGGCCTGATGCCGCAAGCCCGCGCCGCCGACACGATCGGCTTTGTCTATGTGTCGCCGGTGGGCGATGCCGGCTGGACCGCGCAACATGACATGGCCCGCAAAGAAATGGAAAAGGCCATGGCCGGCAAAGTCACCACCAAATTCGTCGAAAACGTGCCGGAAGGACCTGATTCCGAACGCGTCATCCGCGAATTCGCTCAAAATGGCGCCAAAGTGATTTTCACCACCAGTTTTGGCTTTATGAATCCGACCGAGAAAATTGCCAAACTTTACCCCAACATCGTGTTCATGCACGCCACCGGTTATAAATCCAACGACAGCAATTTTGGCAATTACAATGCGCGTTTTTACGAAGGCCGCTATCTGAATGGCGTCATCGCGGGCAAAATGACCAAATCGAATATATTGGGCTATGTCGCCGCCTTTCCGATCCCCGAAGTGATCATGGGCATCAATGCCTTTACCCGCGGGGCCAAAAGCGTCAATCCCAAGGCCGAAGTGCGGGTGATCTGGGTCAATAGCTGGTTCGACCCGGGCAAAGAAAAACAAGCCGCCGAGACTTTGATCTCCCAAAACGCGGATGTTCTGACCCACCACACCGATTCAACCGCGGTGGTGCAAGCGGCAGAGGCCAAAAAAATTTATGCCTTTTCCTACCATTCCGACATGTCCAAATATGCGCCCCATGCCCAATTATCCGGCACTGTCCATGAATGGGGTAAGTATTACACCAACGCCGTCAACCAGATTTTGGCTGGCCGCGGCAAACCCGCCAATGTCTGGGGCGGCATGAAGGAAGGCATGATCCGCATTGCCCCCATGTCGAGCGCGGTGCCAAAGGATGTGCAGACCATGGTCACCGGTTTGGCTGACAAGATTAAGGCCGGCACGTTCCACCCCTTTACCGGCCCGGTGGTTGACCAGGACGGCAAAACCCGCATCCCCGCCGGCACCACCATCAGCGACGGGGACTTAAATTCGATGAATTACTATGTCGAAGGCGTGGCCTCGAAATACCCATCGAATTAAGCGCAGGGTTTGAAGCGGACAAAAAAAAGGCGCGTCATTACCCGCCGCAAAAAAATGAGTCAAAAAGAGAGCGTCATTACCCGCCGAAATATCCGT
>JASGCR010000042.1 GCA_030054015.1 Candidatus Symbiobacter sp.
TTGCTTCGCAACTAAGCTCGACTATCCTCCCCTCCCTACGGGAAGGGGAGGTCAGTGACTTTTTTGACTTACTCAGACCTTCCAAGGAAAATGCGGCACGTTGCCATGACACCATTACCCAAATTATACTTGCCGCGGGGCATCATGGCGGGGGGCTGGCGAGCGGGTTCGGCGGCGGCGCGATTAAGGGCCGGATGCCAAGCCCTCCCGCTGCTGCACGGGGATTTGGTGTTTACCCAGGTTCAATCGATTGACCAGGCGGATCAATCGGTCTATTCCGTTGAAAGTCTTTGGTGGAATTGGCAAAGCAAACCCCACGACAAGAACCAACAAATTTTAACCGATCTGGCGCAATATTCGCATCCGGAACCGCTAAAATTTGCCGGTTTTACGCTGGATCGCCCGCTCATTATGGGCATTGTCAATGTGACTCCGGATAGTTTTTCCGATGGCGGCGAGTTTATCAACCCAGAGACGGCCACCGACCAGGCGTTGCGCTTGATCGATGCCGGGGCCGACCTGATTGACATTGGCGGCGAATCGACTCGGCCAGGCTCGCGCGAAGTTGATCCCGGCGAAGAATGGCAACGGGTTGCGCCGGTGATTGCGGCATTGGCGCGGCGGCAAATTCCCATTTCGGTGGATACCCGCCATAGTTTGGTGATGGAGCGCGCATGGCGTGAGGGGGTTACGATCCTTAATGACGTGTCGGGTTTTAATTACGATCCTAAATCACGCGAAATTGCGGCGAAATCAGGCCTGCCGGTGATTATTATGCATATGCGGGGTACGCCCGATGTAATGAATAATTCTCCCAATTATGAGAATCTTTTGCGCGAAGTCGCCTCCGAGTTGAATGCCTCGGTTGCACGGGCCGAACAATCTGGCATTAACCGCGAAAATATTATGATTGATCCAGGCATCGGCTTTGCCAAAAACCATCAGCATAATCAAATTTTGTTAAATGGATTGGCGTCGTTGCATGGTTTGGGGTTGCCAATATTGTTAGGGGCCTCGCGTAAAGGTTTAATTGATGGGCGCAAAAAATCGCAATTATTGCGCCCGGATAATCCCATTTCGTCACAACCGCGGCGGATCGGCTCGTCGCTTGCGGCCGTGATCCAAGGCGTGCAATCCGGCGTACAAATGTTCCGCGTCCATGATGTGCGCGAAACGTCCGAGGCCATCGCGGTGTGGCGAACCCTCTCCCAATCCTAAATATATATTGCATAAGCTACATCCGTGATGTAAATCATGGGTTGAAATTATGCTTTGGGGGAGTTTTGGATATGATTTTAATCACGTTAATTGGCGCGGCTTTGCTGGTTGGGTTGGCGGTATTACTGGTGACCGCCCCATCGCGTTTCCGGGTTGAGCGGAAAATCGTCATTAATGCGGCGGCGGATAAAATTTTCCCCTATTTGCATGATTTGCGCAAAACGGGTTTATGGGTTCCTTATGAAAAACTCGATCCCAATATGGTGCGCAACTATTCTGGCCCCGCATCCGGGGTCGGGGCAAAATATGAATGGGACAGCAAATTAAAGAGTGCCGGGGCGGGGACGCAAGAAATCATCGCGGTCGAAGAAAACCGCCTGGTCCGCATCAAAATCCAATTTTTCCGGCCCTTTCCCGGCATCAACCAGATTGAATATAAATTGACCCCGCAAAATGATGGCACGGCAGCCAGCTGGAGCATGACCGGCGCGATGAACATCATGTCGAAGATTGTGTGTCTTTTTATGCCCATGGATAAAATGCTGGGCCGCCAATTTGCCAAGGGGCTGGCGAGCTTAAAAGATTTGGTGGAGAAAAACTAAGAGCCTGATTCAAAATCAAGTATCATATTATGAATTCCAAGTTGCGTCTTACCCCGCCGCCGCATTTATGCGGCGAGTCGGGGTATCCAGCTCGCTCGAAATGTCTATTTCGATCAAAAAACATCGATTTTTGACGCGCCGACGCGCGTCAAAGCTGGATCACCCGACTCGCTTGCTAACGCAAGCGGCGGGTGAAGACGCATTAAACTAAACTTTAGATAATTATCGTACAGGCTCTAAGCCAATATTGAGGCTTAAACCACCCCTGGCCGCGACAAACGCTGTTCGATCTGGCGCAAAGTGACGGTAATGATACCGGCAATCACCAAATACAGCAAAGTGGCATAGACAAACACATCCAAATTATACCCGCGCGAGAAAATCGTGCGGGTTTGCCCCATCAAATCCATCACCGTGATGGTTGAAACCAACGCCGTGCCTTTCAGCAACAGGATGATTTCATTGCCATAGGCGCGAAAGGAAAGACGAAAGGCTTGCGGCAGAATAATCCGCCGCATGGTGGTGGCGCGGCTCATCCCCACCGCCATCGCGGCTTCGGTTTGGCCGGCGGGGATATTCAGGATGCCGCCGCGGAGAATTTCGCTGGTATAAGCGGCGGTATTGAGGATCAGCACAATTAAACCCACCCACCAGGCATCGCCAAACACCAGCCACAAGGTCGAGCCCAGCCCATCCTCACCAAAAGAACCAATGCCAAAATAAATGATCCATAATTGCACCAAAAGCGGGGTGCCACGAAAGATATAGCTGTAAATATTGCACGGCACCGCCAAATATTGGCGCGGCGAAATGCGGGCCAACGCAACAAAAACCGCCAGAATCAGACCAAACACCACCGACAAAACCAATAAACCGATGGTCATGCCAAAACCGTCAAAAAATCGGCTGCAATATTTGGCAAACACTTCGGGGGTATAGGGGCCGACTCCGCGGCATAGATTTTCCGAAAAACTGAGATCAGAAAACATGTTAGGCCTCTCCCGTCATCAAATTGGTGGGGGTGTTGGCGGCGGCCTTGGGGGGCTTTTTGAGCTTTGGTTTTTTGGTCGGCGTTTGCGATGCCATAAATCGCCGCGAATGGCGTTCAACTTTGCGCAAGAAATAATCTGAAATGGCTGTCATAAGCAAATAAATAATGCCGGTAAAGACGAAAAACAGTAAGTTGCGGTTTTCCGCTTCGCCTGCGACTTTGGCGACCCGCAAGAGGTCGTTCATCGCCAACACCGCCGCCAGCGACGTGTCTTTGATCATGGACAGCCATAAATTACCCAAACCGGGCAGGGCGAATCGCCACAATAACGGCACCCGAATGCGGTAAAATAATTGCCACCGCGACAGGCCAATCACCTGCCCGGCCTCGATCTGTCCCTTGGCGACGGCGCGGTAAGCCCCCACAAAGACTTCGCTGGCATAGGCGGCGTAGATAAAGGCCAAGCCCAGCACCGCCGCCAAAAATTGCGGTATCTCAAGGTTAAATTGAAGGCCAATCAACGACAATAAATAATTGACGGCTCGGTTCGAGCCATAATAAACCAAAAGTAAAATCAAAAATTCCGGCGTCCCCCGGATGATAATAGTATAGGCATCAGCAAGATATTTGATGATTTTGAAGCGGGATAATTTCGCCAAAGCCAATCCTGCCCCCGCCACCAGCCCCA
The DNA here is from genome assembly GCA_030054015.1 of Candidatus Symbiobacter sp. GTDB lineage: Bacteria > Pseudomonadota > Alphaproteobacteria > Elsterales > Elsteraceae > JASGCR01. The sequence goes on from JASGCR010000042.1 coordinate 3,500, forward strand.
AAATCAATGAAGCCAGCGCGAGTTCAATCGTAATTCGGGTGCCATGCCATAATTGCCCGCCCCAGCCGTCGGGTCCCAATAATGCAAATATTTTTTCAATTTCTTGCAGCATCTGCATATGTCCTAAAAAAGGGAGCGTCATCACCCGCCGCAAAAGAGAGGAGCGTCATTACCCGCCGCAAAAATGGGGAGCGAAAAAAAGGGAGCGTCATTACCCGCAGATTTTTGCCACGAAGTGGCATAAATCTGTCGGGTAATCCCCCAGGAGTATTACTCCCCAAAACTCCTGGGGGCTTTCCCCCGACCAATGTCTAACGACATTGGCGGGGGACAGGCCCCGACTCGCTTGAATCCGTTTCACGGATTCAAGCGGCGGGTAATGACGACTCCTTTTAACCCGCCGCCGCTTGGCGGTCGGGAAATCCCCCAGGAGTTTAAGGAACAATACTCCTGGGGAATGACGCGCTTTTTTTGACGATCAGTTATTTTGCGGCGGCAAAATAACTCGCGTAAATTTTGTCATAAGTACCATTGCTGCGCAAAGTTTTCAACGCGGCGTTGAAACTATTCACCAAATCCGTATCTTCTTTGCGTACGGCAATGCCAAAATGATCATCGATGGCGATTTGACCGACCACCGCGACATTGGTTTTATCTTTCATCCAATCGAGAATGGGCGCGAGATCGCTCACGATATAGTCAATCCGGCCCGATTCAAAATCGGCATAAACCGCATTTTGGGTGTCAAACAATTTCGCCTTCCAATCTTTGGCGTGATTGTCTTCCATATATTTCGAGGCGACGGTCGCGCGTAGGGCGCCGACATTTTTGCCTTTGATTTTGTCAATCGCATCGACGGCTTTGCCCTTATGGCCCACCACGATCAAAGCATTATCGAAATAGGGGTCAGAAAAATTAATGGTTTGCAACCGTTCGGGCGTAATCGACACCCCGTCTATGATGGCATCATATTTCTTTTCTTTGAGACCTGGGATAATGCCATCCCAATCTTGTTCGACAAATTTGCATTCGCGTTTCATTTCGCTGCACAAAGCCATGCCGAGATCAATATCGAAACCATATAAAGTACCATCGGCTTTTTTGCCATTAAATGGCATATAACCGCCTTCGGTGGCGATGGTAATGATGCCGGTTGCCGCCGCCGGGGTGGGGGCCGCCGCTTGTTCCATTTTGTTGTCGCCCTTGCGCATGGCGAAATAGGCGATAATCACCACCGCAAGGATGGCAACGATAACCGAGATGAGACGGGATTTATTCATTTGATACTCCTTGGACACATAACCTGGTTGCCTAAAGTTGAAAATCGTGCCATTTGCGCCTGGGTTTGGTCATTTGGCCTGGGGTTAATGTGACCGAATACTAATACTTCGTCAAGTAAGTTTATGGATAATTTTAATCACGCCGTTTTTTTTGGCTGCGCCCCGACCGTGGGTCAAAAATGGGAGCGTCATTGCCCGCCGCCGCATTTATGTGGCGAGTCGGGTAATGACGCTCCTTTTTTTAGGACTTATTCCGAATTTCTTTAATTATTGCCAAAATAACGCTGGAATATCTTATCATATTCGCCCGATTTGCGAATATTGGCGAGGGATCGGTTAAGGCTTTCAAGTAATTCATGGTTTGATTTATTTACGCCGATGCTCGTACTCCCCAAAATTATCGCTGGCCCCACCGTGACCAATTTGGTTTGATCTTTTATGCCATATTTAACCGCATTCTGTTCGGTAATGATGTAATCCAACCGTCCCGATATAAAATCCGCATACATGGCTGTTTGCGAATCAAATAATCTTTCGTGCCAATCGGGATGATTATCTTCAATATATTTGGCATTGACGGTACCAAGTTGCGCCCCAACTATTTTTTCTTTTATGTCTTCAATCTTAGAGGCCGCTTTTCCCTTGTGACCAAATATTACAATTTTACTTGCATAATAAGAATCGGTGAAATTAATTGATTCCAAACGCTCCGGCGTTACCATTATTTGCGAAATAATGGCGTCAAACTTGTTTTCTTTCAAGCCGACAATCATACCTTCCCAATTATGGTCAATAATTTGGCAATTTTTGCGCATATCGGCGCAAAGGGCATGGACCAACTCAATTTCGAATCCATATAAACTGCCGTCGGGTTTTTTGCCATTAAACGGGATGACATCCCCCTCAGTGGCAAAGATAAGCGGGCGGTTTTCCGACCGCAACCCATGGTTTTCCGGGTGTAAAGACGGGATTCTCGTTTCCGCCAGCGAATCCTGACCCGAATCCGCATCAGCAACAAAAAAATAAAGTATTAAGCAAAACGCAGCAACTATTCCAAGAATTAGATAAAATACACGCATTCATTACATCCAATAACAAATCTCCCCAAATTGATTGATCATTCTAATTTTATTAATTCTGGCAATCTTTGTCTGTGATGTCAAGCGTTTTATCAATGGCACAAAAGCGGCTGTGACCACAGCCGCTTTCACACAATTAATGCATTACCCGTTGGACGAATTTTTGGCAAGATTCAGTCTCAGGGTGCATAAATATTTGATCGGGCGAGCCTTGTTCACCAATTTGTCCTTGGTGCAAAAAGATAATATTGTCGGATACTTCGCGGGCAAAGCCCATTTCATGGGTAACCACCAACATGGTGCGGCCTTCTTTGGCGAGTTCTTGCATGACTTTGAGTACTTCGCCGACCAATTCGGGGTCAAGGGCGGAAGTTGGCTCATCAAACAGCAAAATTTTGGGTTCCATGGCCAGGGTACGCGCAATCGCCACCCGTTGTTGCTGCCCCCCCGATAATTGCGAAGGATAATAATCCGCGCGATCCGACAGCCCCACCCGCGCCATGAGTTGATTGGCGCGTTCCAAGGCGATTTTGCGGGTTAAACCCAAAACCTGGATGGGGCCTTCAATCACATTTTCAATCGCCGTCATGTGCGGCCACAGATTGAAATTTTGAAACACCATGCCCAATCTCGCCCGCATCATGCGTACCAATTTGGGGTTATTAATGTGGCGCGTCCCGCCCTCAGGCGACAGCGGCAAGGGCGTGTCTTCCAGCCAAATCTGGCCGTATTGCGGGATTTCCAGCAAATTCAGACAGCGCAAAAAAGTCGATTTGCCGGAACCCGACGCGCCGATCAGGGAAATCACCTGGTGTTCTTTGGCCACCAGGCTTATCCCCTTTAATACTTCGTGCTGGCCATAGAATTTGCGAATATCCTTGGCTACCAATAAATGTGATTTGTCATTTGGCGATGCGTTGCTCGTTTTATCAGGCGAATATTGGCTCATGATTCTCCCTTTCCTGTCGTTATGTTCCGGGTTTTGCGTGATTATTGGTTGGTCGTTGGTTGCAAATTATCTAACCCAATTCTGGCAGTTATTCAGAATATGTCAACCTAGAATTTTGCCGGGCGTGACAGATTCGCCTTCATGTGTAATTTTATGATGTGTAACAGCCAAAATATTTATCCAAGACTCCGCCAGTACAAAACGGTACTTTTGGCACCTCGTATGATTTTCCGTTAATGACGATCACAAACAGAGCAAGTGATAACGTTAATGCAGATAAATTTTTCATGAGAATTTTCCTTTTTTTTATTAAAGCGGGTTGGAGAGTTTGGTGTGCCTTCCCCAAAACTCCTGGGGGATTACCCGACTCGCTTGAATCCGTTTCACGGATTCAAGCGGCGGGTAATGACGCTCCTTTATTTGGGAATAACACACCTGGAGTAATGGCTTGCCTTCATTTCAAGGCAGTGCTTCGATTGTGCTGATAATTAATCAACGATTTCGCATCTGCCATCCGGGCCTTTGGGAATGCCAGCATACTCGCACCAATCATGATAGGGCGGCGGCGGGCCAACGATATTTTCCGCTGTTATGGTGGCATGATCCCGGCGCGAATCTGCGGCCCTGGCCAGGTGATTACTCTGCCATAAAGTCATCGTCAAAATCATTGCGAAAATCGCAATATTTTTGGCATAACCCAATAATAAAATTGAATTATTATTCTGCTTTTTCATTAAAAAACCTTTCCTAAATATTTCAATGAATAAATATAATTGTTTAATTCTTATTGTCTTTATTTCCTCAACCCATATAAGTTAGATGGTTTTATTATTGCGAATGTCAATAGGTTGAAAATATTCACCGCCAGGATGTCTGAAGCAGCCGCAATTCGGTCTTGAAATTCGCGGGCGGGGTGCGTATCCTTGGCGTAATAATGTCAGGAGGGACGCACGATGGACCAATATACCAAACCGACCACGAGCCGCAAGTCCGACCCCAAAACCAAGCCCGCCAACCCGCCCGCCGACGCGCCAGCGACATCCCCCGTGGCGGCATCGATGGTGATGGCCGAGCAAAACCGGACGCCGTCCGAGGATGTGCTGGCCCAGGCGGTTGCCTGGCTTGGGGCGGGGAAGAAATTGGCTTTGGTGACAGTGATTGAAACCTGGGGATCATCGCCGCGGCCGGTGGGCAGTCAGATGCTGGTATCGGAAAATATGGATTTCGCCGGGTCGGTATCGGGGGGCTGCGTCGAGGGCGCGGTGATCGAAGCGGCGGTCACGGCCATATCATCCAACCGCCATCAAATTCTCGATTTCGGCATCAGCGATTTGGATGCCTGGCAATATGGCCTGGCCTGTGGCGGCAAGATGCGGGCCCTGATCATGCCATTGGCGGAGCCATTCCTTGAACGCACCAATTTAGCGGCGATACTGTCCGCACGCGACCGCGGCGAAGCCCAGACCATATTAATTGACCTGGCCCGTGGGCAGGCACAGATTTTCGCCGCGAATGACAACCCGCCGGCCCATTTATCGCCCGAAGCGCAGGCGGGTTTCATCCGTTCAAGCACCAGCGACCGCAGCCTGTTATTGGATGACCAAAATTTTGCGCTCAATATTTCGCCGCCGCCGTTATTATTAATTGTCGGAGCCGTGCATATTGCCCAGGAATTATCACCCATGGCGAAAATCGCCGGATTTGACCCGATCATTATCGATCCGCGCAAGGGATTTGCCACATTACATCGCTTTCCTAACGTTAAAATGATGCATCAATGGCCGGATGAGGCGATGGCTGAATTGCGGCTGGATCGCCGGGCGGCTTTGGTCACGATGACTCATGATCCGAAATTGGATGATCCGGCTTTGGTCGCCGGATTGCGGCTGCCCCTATTTTACATCGGCGCCCTGGGCAGCAAAAAAACCCAAGCCTCGCGGGTGGACCGCATGAAACAGGCGGGTTTTAGCGAGGGCGAGATTGCTCGTATTCATGGGCCGGTGGGTTTGCCCATCAATGCCTTGACCGCGCCGGAAATTGCCGTGGCTATTTTGGCGGAATTAATTGCGGCGCGGCGGCGTGGCGGGTAATGACGCACTCTATTTGACGCATTCTTTTTGGGCGGCGGATAATGACGCTCTGGCACCAACGCACCAACCCTAAGTTTTTTTAGCCAAAACGAAAAACCATTTGAAAAAACGTCAGACATGCTTTACATGTAAACTTTATTGGTTTGTTGAATCCTGATCGGAACCCGCATTTTCACCGGAGGCATCACATGAACGGCACCCCCACCCGCAAAAACCATAGGATAAAATCGGCGTTATCGTTGGCATCACTGACCATGTTATTGGCGGGCAGTGCCATGGCCGCCGCCCCGCCGGCCCCGTCAGTGCCGATGGGTTTCCCGGCCGGTGGCAATGTGGTCAAGGGTACCGCTACTCTGGGAGCCGCCGCCAATAAGACGATGGTGATCACCCAATCCACCCCGCGGGCGGTGATTGAATGGAATTCGTTTAATCTGGCGGCGGGGAATACGCTGATTTATAAAGTGGGTGCCGGCAATGCGACGCTCAACCGCGTCATCGGCAGCGGCAATTTTTCCACCATTGCCGGGGTGATTGCCTCGGATGGGGCGTTTTATCTGACCAATCCCAATGGCATTGTCTGGAAGGCGGGGGCGGCGATCTTCGCCCAGAGTTATTTATTAACCAGCGGTGCCATTGGCAATAGTAATTTCGCGGACAATATGGGCAATAAACCGGCGAGTGGCGATTTTGTCTCGGCGAAATTGACCGCCACCACCGATTTGAAACAAACCGTGGTAACGGAGGTGCAGGGGCCGCTGCAACCCGGGCAATCTGCGGTTTATATCGGGATGGATTTGGATGCCAGCCACAATCCGATCGCCAGCACCAATAATACTTTGTTGAACAATGTCGCCGTCGCCACCGTAAGTTTAACCCCGTATTTTACCGGCAACCCAAGCTTAAGTTTAATCGTTACGGATCCGGGTAAAGCCGAGATACCCGCAACAGCAGCGCGTACCGTCGAGGTGCTTTATTTTGAACAAACATTTACGGATGAAGCCGGAGTATCGCACACGCGCATTGCTGCAACGGTTAATGTCGACGGGATGCCTGAAACTACTTCTGATCCGTGCAATGGTCGTTATCCCTGTACGCTGCAGGTGAATATACCCTATCAACCGGCAATACCGGCTGTTCCCGGCGGTGTGCGTCTTGGGCTGGATTTTGACCCGACGATTTTGTGGACAAATACATTAAAGTTGCAGGATTTGACCGGGCCCAATCCAGACTTCATTCGGGATAAAAATGGCGAACCCATGACCTATGTCAGTAATTACACCGGGCAGCAAATCACCGGCGATACGATCAAACTCAACCATTCGCTGATACCCAATGCCGACAGCACGGGTTATACTAACCCGAATACCAATATCACCAGTGGTAAAGCATCCTCAATCACCGCCAATAAAACCCTGACCATCGCCAACAGCAAATTCACCGATGAGAATGGCAAGCAAGTATCGGCATTGGGCGGCAATGTAATTCCGGCTTATAATGGATTGGTGAATACCCGGATTGGGATAAGCACGGTTTATGCCCGCAATATCGTGGTGGATAACAGTTATTTGAGCCAATTTAGTGCCATGGGACTTGGCGGTGGTGCGGCCAATAGTTTGCTGGTGCAGAACAATTCCACCATTGACAATACGACCCAGGGGCCTGGGCTTGATGGCGCGGTGGTGGCGGCAAAAAACGTAACCATTGAGCGGTCGAATGTTAAGGGGTTGAATTTTGGAGGGGTTGGAGACGGTACCATAACCGTCAATAACGCGTCCGTGGGGATTAATTCCACCAGAGGCGGTGTGACTCTGAGCGGAACCTCGGCAATTGTGACGTTGGAGAGTGGTTTTAACGGTTCTTTTGCCTCGATCAATCTTGATACCGCGAGTTCGCTGAGTCTGGCATCGGGCAGTAACCTCGCCGTGACTGGGTTTGGCTCCAGGGCAAATGCAAAGGGTCTGACCGTCGGTTCCTTGAATTTGGCGGGCAACAACACCCTGACGCTCGGCGGTGAATTGGGCAATATTAACCTCCCGACCATCACCGCCGCCAATGGCGGTACCCTGGCCTTTAGCAGCGATGGTGGCCTGACCAATAATGGCACCGCGCTTGATCCCAATGATGGGACAAGTTTGGTTTATAATGTGATGAATTCGAATGCGGTTCTGCCCATTGGCATCAAGATCACGTCGGATAACAGCGTGATTGGTACGTTGAATGCCAATTACACCAGGGGGGCGACCAAACCCTCTAGCCTGCCCATCACCTCCGGCGTGGCATCTGGTATCGGGGTGGAGCCATAGGGGGGGGCTAAACCAAAGAGCGTCATTACCCGCCGCTCTAACCAAAGAGCGGCAAAAAAAGGAGCGGCAAAAAAAAGGAACGTCATTACCCACCGCGCTGTCCGTGAATAACGGACAGCGCGAGTTGGGTAATCCCCCAGGAGTATTATTCCCCAAAACTCCTGGGGGATTACCCGACTCG
>JASGCR010000336.1 GCA_030054015.1 Candidatus Symbiobacter sp.
CTTTTCTATCCCCCCCTTCTAAAGAAGGGGGGGTAAATAAATTTTCGACTTGTTCGGAGTTTCCTTAGGGAGGCATAATTGCTTGTTGGTCTTGCCAAATTGATAAATGACCTGGTATGACGGTGTTATGACAGAAGACCCGGAATATCGAACCAAAGGCGGCATCACCATTCAACGCAAGGTTGATGACCGGTATCCCTTTGACCTGACGCAATTCAGCGCGGAATTAAACCACCGCCGCGGAGTCTTGCTGTCGTCGAATTACGAAGTCACCGGACGCTATAAACGCTGGAGTCTGGCCGCGATTGACCCGCCCCTCGCGGTCACGGTGAGCGGCAGCGCGTTTTCCGTCACCGCCTTTAACCCGCGCGGCGAGATTTTGCTGTCGCTCGTGACCGATGCCCTGCAAAAAATTGAGGGCATGATGGATTTCGCCGCGACCGCCAGCGAGATCACCGGCCGCATCCCCCCCAGCACCACCGTCATCGATGAAAGCGAACGTGGCAAACAAGAATCGGTCTTTTCGGTTCTCCGTGCCATAATTGATCTGTTTTACAGCACCGATGACACGCATTTGGGATTATATGGCGCGTTTGGCTATGATTTGGTGTTTCAATTTGACCCGATGGAACTCACCAAAACCCGCCCGCCGCATCAGCGCGATTTGGTGCTTTATCTGCCCGACCAAATCACCGTGATTGATCACCGCATGGAACAGGCGACGCGTCTGTCCTATGAATTTACCGTAACCGATGCCCAGGGCAAAACCCATTCCACCCAGGGTATTCCCCGCCAACAGGTAGAAAATTTTCGCCCCACCGACCCGCGCCCCGCCGCCCTGCCCACCCAGTCTGCCCTGCCCGCCCAGCAAAATTCTGGGTCACTGCCCGAAGGCGGCTATGCCGACATTGTGCGCGAGGCCTTTGCCAAATTCCGCCAGGGCGATTTGTTTGAAGTCGTACCAAGCCATTGTTTTTATGAAAAAACCCGCGCCAGCCCGTCGGAATTATTCCAAATCCTGACCGCGATTAACCCCAGCCCGTACGGGTTTTTGATCAATCTGGGCTTGGGCGAGTTTTTGGTCGGGGCTTCGCCGGAAATGTTTGTGCGCGTCAAAACCAAGGACGGCAAAAGGCGGATTGAAACCTGCCCGATCAGCGGCACCATTCGCCGCGGCGCGGATGCCATCGAAGATGCCGAAAATATCCGCACCCTGCTTAATTCGGTCAAAGACGAGACCGAACTCACTATGTGTACCGATGTCGACCGCAATGACAAAGCCCGCATATGCGAGCCGGGTTCGGTGCAGGTCATTGGTCGCCGCCAGATTGAACTTTATTCGCATTTGATCCATACCGTCGATCATGTCGAGGGGATTTTGCGTGACGGCTTTGACGGGCTTGATGCGTTTTTGTCGCATATGTGGGCGGTGACCGTCACCGGCGCCCCCAAACGCGCCGCCATCCAATTTATCGAACAGCGCGAGCCGGGACTCCGCCATTATTACGGCGGGGCGGTCGGCTGTCTGGGCTTTAACGGCGATATTAACACCGGCCTTACCTTGCGCACCATGCGTTTGCTGCGCGATGATAAGGGCCAGGGCCTGGTGGAAATCCGCGCCGGCGCGACTTTGCTCGCCGATAGCGATCCCGATGCCGAGGAAGCCGAGACCGTGTTAAAGGCCGCCGCCCTCCGCCAAACCGTGCAACGCGCCAACCAAGGCGGGATTTCTTCGGTGATGCCCAAAGAATCCGCGCCCGCGATGCCAGTCATGAAATCAGACCGCCAGATTTTGATGGTGGATTGCGAGGACAGCTTTGTCCATACCCTGGCGATGTATTTCCGCCAGACCGGAGCCGAGGTGATGGTCGCCCGCCCGGCCGCCGCCCGCGCCATCTTTCCTGAGTTTTGCCGCCGTTACCAAACCGATGGCAAAGGATTATTGGTGTTGTCGCCAGGTCCGGGCCGCCCGTCGCAATTTGGTTTGACGGAGTTTATCACCCTTGCCTTGACCGCAAAAATGCCGATTTTTGGCGTGTGTCTGGGCTTGCAGGCCATTGTCGAGGCTTTGGGCGGGCGTTTGGGCGTGCTGCCCATCCCGTTTCATGGTCGCAGTTCCGAAGTCATTCGTACCCGCGCCGCCTCGCGGCTTTTTACCAACATGCCGCAAAAATTCACGGTGGGTCGTTATCATTCCCTGTTTGCCGAATCGGCGCATTTGCCGTCCGCATTAACCGTGACCGCCACCAGCCAAGACGGGGTGATCATGGCCGCCGAGCATCATACCCTCCCCATCGCCGGGGTGCAGTTTCATCCCGAATCGCTCATGACGGCAAAATTGGCAACTGGCTCCAAAATTATCGAGAATGTGGTGAATTTGCTGCGATGATTTGGTTTTTATAAACGGCCTAAAAAAAGGGAGCGTCAAAATCCAGGAAATGGCATTTGCGAGCGGCGAAGCCGCGAAGCAATCCAGTAACATCCTGAAACTGCTAGATTTTTCTGGATTGCTTCGCGGCTTCGCCGCTCGCAAATGCGCCGTTCTTTTGGCAAAAGG
>JASGCR010000043.1:0-3156 GCA_030054015.1 Candidatus Symbiobacter sp.
TCCCCCCCTTCCTAATCAGGAAGGGGGGGTCAGAGATTTTCTCGACTTATTCAGAGCTTCCTAAAGAAGGGGGGGGTAAAACTAGACTTATTCAGACCTTCCTTAGGAAGGGGGGTAAATAAATTTTCGACTTGTTCGGGCTATCCTTAAGATTGTATGTTTATGGTACCATAAGGTTAGGGTTTTGTGTTAGTGTGGGTGCCTGAGATAGGTTTGCCTCGTCGGGCGGAGCGGGGCAGTTTTCGGTGTAATTTTTTCAAGAGGCCATAAAATGAGAATGAGCAAGTACGTCATAATTTTAGCTCTGACCCCGATTTTGGCGGGTTGCAGCAATTCGGGCCAGAAATCTGCGGATAATGCCGCGAGTGGAATGGCGAGTCCGGCGGCCTCGGCCGCATCTCCGATGGCCCCGTCGGCTGTCAATCCGGACATGGAAACTGGCAAAACCGATACCGCCCCGACGCCGGAACCCTTGGCGGTCAAGAATGGTGGGCTCAAAGGCTGTGCGACGGATCAGATCACGAGCTATGACCAATATAAAGCCGAAATTGGGGATCGGGTGTTTTTTGCCTATGACAAATCGGATTTAACCAAAGCCGCGCGCGACGTTTTGGATTGCCAGGCGGTGTGGTTGGCGGCGAATAAATCCACCACGGTGCGGATCGAAGGCCATTGCGACGAACGTGGCACCCGCGAATATAACATCGCTTTGGGTGAACGCCGCGCCAATGCGGTCAAGAATTACTTGGTCGCCAAAGGGGTTGAAGGCAATCGCTTGAATACCATCAGCTATGGCAAGGAACGCCCGGCCGCGGTTGGCTCGGACGAAGAAGCCTGGCGCCAAAATCGCCGCGGCGTGACCGTGCCTGAGGGCATTCAGTAGGTGGGGTTGGGGGAAAGGTCAAATGCTTATGACCTTTCCCTCAATCGCTGAGGCACCAAAAAAAGAGAGCGTCAAAAAAGAGAGCGTCATTCCCCGCCACAATATCCGTGAAACGGATATTGTGGGTCGGGGGAAAGCCCCCAGGAGTTTTATTCCCAAAAAAGAGAGCGTCATTCCCCGCCACAATATCCGTGAAACGGATATTGTGAGTCGGGGCCTGTCCCCCGCCAATGTCGTAAGACATTGGTCGGGGGAAAGCCCCCAGGAGTTTTAGGAATAATACTCCTGGGGGATTACCCGACTCGGACTGCAAGCGGATTCCCGCTTGCAGTCCGGCGGGTAATGACGCTCCCTTTTTCTTACAAAATCCCCAAACTCTGATGCCAGGCCAAAAAATCACGCCCGGGATGAGTATGGCCGCAGGATGGGCAGCGACGTTCGGCATCCGAACGGGCATAGAATTGCTCGTAAACCCTCGGCAAATCGCGGGTGATTGAGGCAAGCTGCAACTCAAACCGCGCCACCAACCCGCCGCAAGGGGCGCAATACCATTCAAACGCATCGGTGACGCCGGCGGGGCGCGGCAATTCAATCACGGTGCAAAGGCTGCCTGCCTCAGGCCGCTGCGGCGAGTGACGCACATGAGCGGGCAGCAGGAAAATATCCCCCTCGCGCAACTCCACCCGTTCAAATTTGCCGCGATCCGCAATTAATAAATAAGCATTACCGCGAAATTGGTGGAAATATTCTTCATACGGATCGTCGTGAAAATCGCTGCGCTGGTTAGGCCCACCGACCACCGTGACGATTAAATCAGCATCCGGCCAAATTTGTTGATTGCCCACTGGCGGACGCAATTGGGATTGGTTATCACGGAGCCAATTGGCAAAATTTATCGGTTTTCGTGCGGTCATGTGCGTGACTCCGGATTAATATTGATGCCACTGGCGGCAAAACGAGCATCGATGACGGCGCATTCCGGCGCGGTTAAATTCAACAAGGGACGGCGCACTTTGCCGCCGGCCTGCCCCAATTTTTCCTGCCAATATTTGCTGTGGGCTTGGGGGGTGCCAGGGGGGCGTGACAGGCGAAAAGCCTCACGCGCCGGATTAAGGCTGTCGCGTACCGCACGGGCTTGATCGTGCAAACCGGCCCAGGCCAAACGCGAGTAATCATTGATGCGGCGGTCGCATTTGCTTTGCAGCAAGATAGGCGGGGTCGAACAAAGATAAAGCTGCCAACCGAGATCGATGATATTGTCCAACCATTCGGCTTCGGAGGCGGTGCTGACCAAAATTTTATCGCCTGCGAGATGGGTCAGCTCGGCATATAATTCCCGCGCCACGCTGTATTTAATCGCCACGATATTGGGCAATTCGGCAATGCGGGCGCATAATTGCGGACTCATGACATAGCCGCAATCCGGGTGGTTCCATAAGGCAATGCCGATCTCTAATTTCTCGCTGAGATAGCGGTAATATTCATATACGCTTTCGTTTATATCGGTGTGAAAATGCAATACCGGACTGTGAATCACCACATAATCGGCTCCAATATGTTGCGAATATGCGGCCAATTCCAATACCTGCGCCAAATTACCATCGGAACATGAGGTAATAATGCCACAGGCCCGCGTCGCCACCGCCGCTTGTTCAACCGCGATGGCAAATAACTCTTTCCGCTCGGCGATGGATAAGGATGCGGCTTCGCTTTGTTTGCCGCCGACAAAAATGCCATCAAGATGCAAATCATCGATCCAATGGGCAAGATTGCGCCGCCACGCCGCGAAATCAATACCGCCGGTACCGTAAATACTGGCCTGGCCGGCGGGTTCGGCAAGAAACGGGGTGAGGCTTGCCGCCCAGATGCCGCGAAAATTCTCCCGCGCATAATCTTTGGGGGATTGGTGTCGCTTGCCGCCTTTTTTGGCATAATATCCCATTGCTGTCTCCGGTTGTTATAGGATGGTGCGGATAAGCTGTAAAAAATAGAGCGTCATTACCTGCAGATGCCAAAGAGCGGCAAAAACAGGGGGCGTCATTACCCGCCGGACTGCAAGCGGGAATCCGCTTGCAGTCCGAGTCGGGTAATCCCCCAGGAGTTTTTGGGAATAATACTCCTGGGGGATTACCCAACACGCAATATCCGTTGCACGGATATTGCGGTGGGTAATGACGCTCTCTTTTTTTACGCTCTCTTTTTTTACGCTCGCCTTTTGACGCTCGCCTTTTGACGCTCGCCTTTTGACGCTCGCCTTTTGACGCTCGCCTTTT
>JASGCR010000043.1:3256-11348 GCA_030054015.1 Candidatus Symbiobacter sp.
GACGCTCTTTACTAAACGCGGCGGCACGTTGCCGCCCAAATTTTCTCTGAGGTTAGCGGGAAATCGAGGTCAAATTCAACTGCAAAACCTGTCAACAAACCATCCAGCACGGCGTTATAAAGCGCGGCTTGGATGCCGATGGTGCCGGCTTCACCGACGCCTTTGGCACCCAGGGGATTGGCGGGGCTGGGGGAGTCGCGGCTGGCCAGCGTCATTGCTGCCAAATCAGGCATGTCGCCACAGCGCGGCACGGCATAATCCATCAAAGAACCGGTGAGGATCTGGTGCTGCTCATCATAACCCACGGATTCCATCAGGGCCTGGCCTATGCCCTGGGCGATGCCGCCCAAAATTTGCCCATGCGCCAAAGCCGGGGTTAAAATCCGTCCGGCCGCATCGACCAAAGTGATTTTTTCAATTTTGATCGCGCCGGTATCGGGAGCGATGGCAATCTGGGTCATGGCACAGCCGTGACTGATCGCCTCCGCCTGGGCATGATAAACCACATCTTCGCTAAGGGGGAAGGGCTTACCGGCATCATGCTGCGATTTTAACGCCGCCGCCGCCAGCGCAATCGCGCTGCCGCCTATGGCGATGGAACGCGAAGCCAAGGCCCCAATCCCGTCGGGATGGGTATCGCTGTCATAGGGACAAACGTGGATATGATCGATGGAAATGGGCAGAATCTCGGCGGCAATGGCGGCAAAGGCGGCGGCGTGGCCCTGGCCTTGATCCGGCGACGGGCAATATATCGCCAAGCCGGTCTCATCCCAGACCAGCCTGGCCGCTTCAAAACCCTGGCCGCAAGGTTCAAGATAAAACCCAATCCCCAGGCCAATAATCTCGCCCTTTTGCCGCCGCTTTATCTGGGCGGCGCGGCGGCCAGGATAATCGAACAAAACCGCGGCATGATCCAAACAGGCGACAAAATCTGCCCGCTCTAACGCCATTCCCCCCGCCGTTTCATGCGGCAATTCTGAGGCGCGGCGCAAATTTTGCCGCCGCAAAGCCAAAGGATCACAGCCCAAGGCGCGGGCGGCGCGGTCGATTAAGGCCTCGTGGATTAAACAGGCTTCGGGCCGCCCGGCCCCGCGATAAATCGTGACGGGCGGGGTGGGGGTTAAATAGGCGGCGGCCATGATATGGGTTGCCGCGACGCGGTAAGGGCCAGGCAAGATGCGGGCGGCATTGCGAAGCGGGGCGGCGGCGGAAAAACTGGGATACGCCCCCAGCGGAAAGTATAAATCAGCCGCGAGGGACAAAAAATCACCGCGGGGATTAAGCGTTAATTCCGCCCGGAATCGCCCGCCGCGACCCTGGGCGGCGGCGGCGAATTCTTCGCTGCGGCTGGATGTCCATTTGATACTGCATTTCAGCCGCCAGGCGGCATAGGCGATGGCGATTTCTTCCGGACTTAGGGCTGATTTGCCGCCAAAGGCACCGCCAATTGCCGCCAGTTTGACGCGGATTTGATCGGGGCTAAGCGATAAGAGATCGATCAAGTGGCGGCGGGCGCGGCTGGGCGTCTGGCTGGCGAGGGTAATATGGAGTTGATCGCGGCCCGGTGCGGCCTGGGCGGGGACAAATTCGGCCAGGATGCTGCGCGGCTCTAGGCTCATGGCGACGAGATGGGCTTGGTTGTGCGCGAATCTTACCTTGATCTGATCCGGCGGGGCTGGGTCGGAATTCGGCGCGGCGGGGTCGGAATCCGGCGCGGTTTTGCTGGCGTGATTGACCTTAATCACGGGTTGGCAGTAAATTTCTTGGCATTTGTCTCGTTCGGTTTGGTTGAGATCGGTATATTTTATCCTCACCGCATCGGCGCAAGCTTGCGCCGCCGCCGGGCTGTCGGCCAGCACCAGGGCAATTGGTTGCCCGACAAAAACCAACCAATCCCGCGCCAAGATGGGAAATTCCGCCATTTCGGCAAAGGGCAAGATCGGATTGGGCGGGGGCATAAAAATTGGCGGCCAATCCGCCGCCGTGATCACCTGGGCGGCATTCGTGGCCGCGGGGGGAATGTCAAGCCCGCAGAATCGCGCCCCCGCCACCGGACTGCGGACAAAGGCAGCATAAAATTGATTTACGGTGAAACAATCGCTGACATAACCGGCATCTCCGGTCAATTTAGCGACTTGTTCCCGCTCATAATTATTCATTTTTGCGACTCTGATACGCCAAAACCCGCCCGGAATGTCAATTTAGTCCGCTTTGGCTTAGTATATTTATCGGATCATCAAAAATGTCAATCTGTTTATAGAATGTAATTTTACAATTTCGTAACATATCGAATGTATATTATCAATTATGATGTAGAAATTTGCGACGAAAAATTGAATCCTGGACACAACATTGGCTGAAGAAATTTTCGTTATAATTTTTATTTGGCTATGATGCCATGACATCGCGTTTAACTTGGTTAACTGGATATTTCGTCGATAGTTACGACTTTCTACGAAATAAAAGTGAGGGAAATTTGACTAAATTATTTCGCCATATGCAGATAACGCCAATTTTTATTTTGGTGTGTTTCATCCTGGTCTTGCTTGTGCTGGTCCCCGACCTGGCCCATGCCGATAGCCCTGCCGCCCAACATGCCCGTCTTGGTGGCGGAATACTTGATCAGCTCAGGGCATATTTTAGATTAATTTGGCGTGCATTGACGGAAGTATTTTCGTAATCCAACCGGCAACTCCTTTCTTAGGGAAGGTCTGATTAAGTCTAGTTTTACCCCCCCTTCTTTAGAAGGGGGGGTAAATAAATTTTCGATTTATTCAGACCTTCCTTTAGGACACTGCGTATATCAGTTTTACCAAGCGGCGGGGGGATAGTCATGTTAGGTCTCGTGGGGGTCTAATTTTTCAGAGATTTTTATTATTTCCTTGCCATAATTAACCCCAAGAACGAAAAAGCGATTAATATTAGTGGGCAAAAATAATGGCAGAATTTTTAAAATTTCTCTTGACACGCATTTATGCCTTAAGTAATTTTTTGTCCAAGATGTCTGTGAAATTAGATGACGAAAACCTGCTTGTCAAAAAAAATAAAACCAAGATTGAAACAAATAACCGAGGTGCGGCCATGTGCGCATTACCCAATGTCGAACAGCAAACAATTAATCGGGTGGCCATGCCCAAAAATAATGTTATGCGATTGATTCGGGGCGAGGTTTTTATTGGGCCGAAACAACGTATTTTTATCGAACCCGACGATGAAATTGTTACCGGGGCGACGCTGAATATTGGCAAAGTCTTAAAATTAAGCGACCCTGAATTGGCATTGATTTTGGGCGTTAAAGAAAGCGATTTGCCGGATTTACGCGCGGGCAAAACCGGATTGAAAATCGTTGATCCATCGCGCAACGCCTTTGAATGTGCCAAATTATTGGGGAAGATTTACCTTTATTTGGATTATATCATCAATGGCGACCGCGATGCCGCTTGTTCGTGGCTGCGCAATCTTAACACCAAATTAGACGGCATACCCATCGATATAATGAAAACAAAACCAGGCCTCGAACATGTCGAATCCTATTTGGACAGCATCCAATCTAAAATCTGAGTTCACAACTTATGATAAAATTGCCTGGCATGCCGTCGACCTCCGTCGATTGGGCAAAGGCGGGAGATTTTTCGCACGGGCCAGAAATATTCTTAAATCCGAAGATAAAATCCAAGAATTCTTAAAAATTCTTGGCATTAAACCTGATGTTTCTGCCGAAGATATTATGAAAGTAATCGAACATAATTTTTCCGCAAAGGCTAAAGACTCGCGGTTTTATCACGCACACACCCCGCATGGGGTTTTATACGTCGCCGAAAGCCCAGAGACAGCTATCGCTGAAATGGCTTATTATCTGTGGCTCGAATTTTATCAATGGTCAAATAATTTGCAAAACGCAAAAAACCCGGCTCATTACTTAGTGTTTTCACTGCACATCAAAACGGGTCAATTAATCGATTTGTTACGGCCTATATTTTCGACCTATGCGGAGATATGTTTGCACAAAACCGAAAGTGCTGCTGCTCGTGATTTTGCCGATTGCGTCCGCCAGGCGGGGGGCGAGGCGATACGTTACCCATCGTTGCGAGATAAAGATAGCGGTACCAATGTGGCGATTTTACTCAGAACCGTTATCATGTTGAGTCATAAACCCGAACGCCAATATTGGCAGCTAAAAATTAAAGATAATATCATCTTTATCGAATGCCAATCTCCGTATAAAAAACACCAAATACCGATAAGAAATCTGGCATAAAGATTGCGTCCCAGGGTCGGATCGGTTATACCCATCGCATGACACATATTCACCATCGCTTAACACATCATTGGCAAAAATTTATCGCCCTCGAAGCGGCGGGGGGGGTGGTCATGTTGGTGGCGGCGGGATTGGCCTTAATTTTGGCCAATATCCCGGACGCGGCGCCATTTTATGACCAGCTTTCGCTTACGCTTCGTCCCGCGACCAATCTTGGTCTCATGACGTTGTTTTTCATGATGATTGGCCTGGAATTGCGGCAAGAGGCGGCGCGGCAAAAGCCGGGCCTGGCGACGACCCTCCTGCCGATTATGGCGGCGGTCGGGGGCATGGCAGTGCCAGCCCTGATTTATGTCGCGGCGATGGGGCAATTGGGGCCTGAACTGCTTCAAGGCTGGGCGATTCCGACCGCCACCGATATAGCCTTTTCGGTTTGTGTGCTGATGGCGGTCAGCCGCGCCATGCCCAATGCGGCACGCTTGTTGTTGCTGAAAATCGCCATTTTTGATGATATTGGCGGGGTGATTTTGATCGCCCTGTTTTACGGCAGCGGGCATTGGTGGCATCCGGCCATTTTTGGCACCGTGATCGGCTTGCTCTGGCCGGTGCAACTGGGGGTGCGGCCTGGCGCGTCCTGGCCGCAAGCCTTGAATGGCGAGCATGTGATGCGCGGCATCGCCCCGTTTGTGACGTTTCTGGTGGTGCCGTTATTTGCCTTTGTCAATGCCGGCGTGACCATTGGCGGGTTGGCGGTGGCAAGCCCCTTGATTTGGGTGTTGGCTTTGGCCTTGGTGCTGGGCAAGCCGCTTGGCATTGTCGGGATGGTGCGGTTTTTGGGGTGGCTGCGCCCTGGCATCGTCGCGCCAAGCATTACCCCGCGCATTTTATGGGGGGTGGGGTGCATCGCCGGAATCGGATTCACCGTCAGTTACTTTATCGCCGATTTGTCGTTTAGCGGCGAATTATTGGCCACCGCCAAGGCCGGGGTGTTGCTGGGGTCGGTGGCCTCGGCAATTTTGGGGTACCTGGTGTTGCGGCGGGGCTGATTGCGCGGCACCTTGCCGTGGCTGGGGGACTAGGGCTCGAACCTAGATTGACGGAGTCAGAATCCGTTGTCCTACCATTAGACGATCCCCCAAAGGTTCCGCACCGCAATCTAGCGCAAAGTTTGACCGAGCGCAACTTGTGTGAAAAATCAGGCCGCGCCTGCGCCCGCATTCGCCAATCTTTCGGCTTCATCTTCGGTGATGAGCGGATCAATGATTTCGTCCAAAGCCTCGCCGCTCATGACTTTGTCGATTTTGTACAGCGACAGGTTGATCCGATGGTCGGTGACGCGCCCTTGCGGGAAATTATAGGTGCGGATGCGCTCCGACCGGTCGCCGGAACCGACCTGGCTTTTGCGATCCGCCGCGCGTTCGGAATGCTGGCGTTGGCGTTCGGCATCATATAACCGCGCGCGCAGGATTTTCATCGCCTTGGCCTTGTTTTTATGCTGCGATTTTTCGTCTTGTTGCTGCACCACCAAACCGGTCGGCAAATGGGTGATGCGCACCGCGCTGTCGGTCGTGTTGACCGATTGCCCGCCAGGGCCGCTTGAGCGAAACACATCGATGCGCAAATCCTTGTCATGGATGGGAATGTCGATTTCAAGGGCTTCGGGCAACACCGCAACCGTGGCGGCAGAGGTGTGAATGCGGCCCGAAGCCTCGGTTTCCGGCACACGCTGCACCCGATGCACGCCGGATTCAAATTTTAGGCGGGCAAAGACATTGGCTCCGGAAATCAGGCAGCTGGCCTCGCGCACTCCCCCCAGGCCGGTATCTGCCACGTCGTTAATTTCAAACCGCCAGCCATGCAATTCGGCGTAGCGTTGATACATGCGGAATAAATTGGCGGCAAACAAAGCCGCTTCCTCCCCCCCCGTGCCAGCCCGCACTTCCAAAATGGCGTTTTTGCTGTCGGCCTCGTCTTTGGGCAGCAACATTTTTTTCAATTGCAAAGCGAGCGGCGGAATTTTCGCCAATAAATTTTGCCGTTCCTCCTCGGCCATCGCCTGCATATCGGTATCGTCTGTCTCGGTTAATAATGATTCTGTTTCGGTTAATTGCGTCTGTGCCTGCCTTAAAGCAATGACCGCATCAACAATGGGCGAAAGTTCAGCATATTCGCGGGCCAATTTGGCATATTCGGCTTCTTCGCCGCGGGCTTCGTGGGCATTGTCTGCGGTGCTGTCGCGTGCCATCAGGCGCGACAATTCCTCATGCCGCGCCACCAGGCGGTGCAGATTATCGCTCAGAAGATCGGGGGGAGGAGTTTGCGCTGTGACCATGAGGGGGGTTTTAACCGATTTGCCAGGGCAAAGTCACGCTTTTCCCGATGGGGTCGGCATTTTTACCAAAAATGCCGCCGAATTAGGGCATTTTCGCCAAAAATGACGGCAATTCGGCCACCGCAATTTTGTGCGACTCCCGATTCGCCATATTTTTCACCTCAATCATGTCTGATAAAAATTCGTCGGGACCCATGATTAATGAAAACTCCGTCCCCACGCGGTTGGCATGTTGCAGGGCTTTTTGCAGGCGTTTATGATCGGGTTGTTGCATCGCCATCTCGACCACGAAGCCCTTTTCCCGCAATTCGTTGGCTAATGCCATGCCGCGATTTTCGACCGCATCGCTGCCAAAACATATCAACAAAATCGGCGGGCGCGGGGTCGGAATTTTTGCGCTATCGATCAATTCGGCCAGACGCTCAACCCCCGCCGCCCAGCCAATCCCCGGCAAAGCCGGGCCGCCCATCGCCGCCATCAGCCCATCATATCGCCCACCCGCCAGCAGGGTACCTTGCGCCCCCAATTTATCGGTGACAAATTCAAACACAGTGTGGCTGTAATAATCCAATCCGCGCACCAATTTTGACTCAACCATAGGGTCAATGCCCAGGGCGGATAATCCGTCTTGTACCCGCGCAAAAAACGCCCGCGAGGGTTCGTTCAGGAAATTGATCAATTGCGGCGCGGTTTGAATGGCGAGCTGGTCTTCCGGCGATTTGGAATCCAATATCCGCAACGGGTTTTTGAGCAGGCGTTCGCGGCTGGTTTCCGACAGCGCAAATTTTCCGCCGCCGAAATGCTCCACCAAGGCATCGCGGTAATTGGCGCGCGACTCGCTATCGCCTAAACTATTGAGCAATAACCGAAATTGCCCGCGTCCGCCATCCGGCAATATTTCCCGTAAAATCCCGGCCGCCAAACTGATGAGTTCAATATCCGCCATTGGCGAAAAAACCCCCAATGTCTCAGCACCGATTTGGTGAAACTGGCGCAAGCGACCCTTTTGCGGGCGTTCATAGCGGAACATCGGGCCGTAATAGAATAATCGCTGCGGCATTTGTTCGGTCAGGCCGCCATTCATGACGGCGCGGATAATGGCGGCGGTGTTTTCCGGGCGCAGCACCATTGCCTCGCGCTCATGGCCGCCATCTTCGGTTGATGGTGGGGTGACGCGAAACATTTCTTTGCTGACGATGTCGGTGGCCTCGCCCACGGCACGAACAAACACGTCGCGGAATTCGATCATCGGCGTCGCCATCGCGGCAAAGCCATGCCATTCCGCCATCCGCCGCGCGGTCTCGGCAATATAGTGGTGCCTGGCCCAGTCTTGCGGCAGCAAATCATGCGTGCCGCGAATTTGTTGCAGTTTTTCCATTATGGTATCTTTACAAAGTTGTTGCCTTATTTGTTCAGACCTTCCCTAAGGAAAAGTCTGAACAAGTCATTTAGACCCCCCCTTCCTGCTTAGGAAGGGGGGGAAAGCTCCGCTTAGGGCGAAG
>JASGCR010000337.1 GCA_030054015.1 Candidatus Symbiobacter sp.
TGTCCCCCGCCCGTGACGTAAGTCACGGGTCGGGGGAAAGCCCCCAGGAGTTTTGGGGAATAATACGCCTGGGGGATTACCCGACTCGGACTGCAAGCGGATTCCCGCTTGCAGTCCGGCGGGTAATGACGCTCCCCCTTTTTTTTGCGGCGGGTTAAGAGGAGTCGTCATTCCCCGCCGAAATATCCGTGTAACGGATATTTCGTGTCGGGGAATCCCCCAGGAGTATTGGGTAATGACGCTCTATTTTTCCACGAATTGGCAAGGTCAAAATGAAACATCACCGGCTTGATCCCATGTTAAATCCAGTCCGCATCGCCGTGGTCGGGGCCTCGGAGCGCGAGGATTCGGCGGGCGGCGTGGTCATGCGGCAATTGGCTGAGGCGGGCTATGGCGGCACGATTTTCCCCATTAATCCCAAACGCGACCAGATTAACGGACAGAAAACCTATCCCAATTTGGCGGCCTTGCCATCGATCCCCGATCTGGCGATTTTGGCGGTACCTAACAGTGCGATCGAGGGCGAGTTGGCGGCCATGGCGGCGCAAAAAATTCCGGCGGCGGTGATTTATGCGTCGCTGGTGATGGAGGAGTCCGCCACGCCGCCGCTCATGGAACGGGTGCGGCAAAGATTGGCGCGTGACACTATCCTGATGTGCGGCGGCAATGGCATGGGGTTTTATAATTTTGCCGCGCGGGTGTGGGCTTGCGCCTTTGCCACCCGCCGCGATCACCGCGCCGCAATACCGCCGCATAACAGACCTGGTAATTTAGCCCTGATTACCCATTCGGGGTCGGTGTTTAATTCGCTGCTCGATGCCGAGCCGCGATTGGATTTTGCCCTGGCGGTCTCGGCAGGCCAGGAACTTTCCGTCTCCGCCGCCGATTATCTCGACTATGCGCTGGAGCAAGATCATATCTGGACAATTGGTCTGGTGTTAGAGACCGTCCGTGATCCGGTGCGCTTTGTTGCCGCCCTGGAAAAAGCCGCCAAACTGCGCAAAGCGGTGGTGATATTGAAATTGGGACGCAGTGCCCAGGCGGCAGAATTGGCACTGTCACATAGCGGCGCCTTGATCGGCAGCCACGGGGCGTACCAGGCATTGTTCCAGGCCTTTGGCGTGTGCGAAGTGTCAACCCTGTCGGAATTGGCGGCGCATTTGCTGTTTTTCTCCCATTATCACCATCCGCCTTATGCGCCGGAACGGGTGATGCCGCCTGGCGGTTTGGCCTCCATCCATGATTCCGGCGGCGAGCGCGTGTTGTTTGTCGATCTCGCCCAGGATATTGGCGTTCCCTTCGCCGCCATCGCCCCCGCGACCCAGCAAAAATTGGCGACGCGGTTAGAGCCGGGCATGTTGGCGGTGAATCCGTTGGATGCCTGGGGTACCGGCCGCGATAATTTCGCCATGTATGCGGGCGGCGTCGAAGATTTCGCCACCGATCCCAATGTCGCCCTCTGCGTGGCGGTGGGGGATCGCATGATTGACGGCATATTCGATGATTCTTGGTATGGCAAGATTTTCCGCCCGTTGCGCCGCAAAACCACCACGCCGCTGGCCGTCGTCAGCAATCACCAGGGATTGGGCAATGATGACCCGGCCTTAAGACTCAGCCGCGATGGGGTGCCGGTGTGGGACGGGGTACGTGAATTTTTGCTGGCGGTGAAATCGCTTTTCTTTCACCGCGATTTTGTTTATTGCGCCCCCCCGCCCATTTCCGATGATGTGATCGCCGTGGCAAAAAAATGGTGCGAAAAAATTGCCGCCAAACCAAATTCATCGGGTTTGTTGCTCAATGAATTTGAGACGCTTCAGATGCTGGCCGAGGCGGGAATTTCTGCCAATCAGACCGTTGCGGTGAAATATGCGGCGGGTGACAATGATGATTTTTACCAAGCGGCGGAAAAAATAGGTTATCCCTTGGTGTTAAAATCCGCCGCGCCCGGCCTTGCCCACAAAACCGAGCAAGGCGGGGTGGTGTTGAACATCCGCAACCGCGACGAATTAAACACCCAAGCCCAGCACATGACTCGCCGTTTGGGGCCGGAAATGTTGCTGGCTCCCATGATTGATTATGAAAATGCGGTCGAAATGATGATTGGGGTGAGCCAGGACAGCAATTTTGGCCCGATCATGCTGGTGGGATTTGGCGGCATCTATGCAGAGACCGACCGCGATGTGATTCGTCTCTACCCGCCGGTCGCGGCACATTATGTCGAGCAACGTTTGCGCGAACTCCGTCGCTACCCCATTTTGTTAGGGAGTCGCGGCAAACCGGCGGTGGCGGTGGCCGATTTCGCCCGCATGGTTGAGCGGGTGAGTTTGCTCGCCGTCGCCCTCGGTAAAAATTTTGGCGATATAGATCTGAATCCGGTGGTGGTGACGCCAAAATTCTCTATCGCTGTCGATGGAAATGTGACACAATCGTGAAATATGTGTTAATATACTCCGTGTCCTAGAAAATTCGCCTTTACGCCCCCCCTTCCTAAGGATAGTCTGAATAAGTCGAGAAAATCTCTGACCCCCCCTTCCTGATTAGGAAGGGGGG
>JASGCR010000338.1 GCA_030054015.1 Candidatus Symbiobacter sp.
TTAATAGAATCAACCTATTACTCCAACCCCCCCAAGAAAAGCTTTGGCTCGTAAGCACTCGCCAAGCTTTTCTATCCCCCCCTTCTAAAGAAGGGGGGGTAAAGATATTTTCGACTTATTCAGAGCTTCCCTAAGCATGAAGGGGGGCATAAATCGGAATTCATTTGGAAAAATAGTATAGAAACAACATAGTGGAAGGAACCCTCTGATACCGGGTCAGACTCGAACTGACATCAGAATGACACCACAATGTCCTTCAACCTTACCCATCGGAATACACGGCATCAGAGGTCATTTTATTATGGGTATTTTGGCGCAAAAATGCAAGGGCAAAAAACGGCCTAATGGCCTCTTGAGCAATCATGGAATTAGGCAAACGCTTACTCTGTCGGCAAAAAACCAATAAATCCGGCAATCCGCCACACGCCGTCCTTGCGGGAACAGCGATAAATGGTCTGCCAGCGCATTTCGGTGGTTGCGCCGGTGGCATCCTGTACCCCGCCCTGGAAAATTTTCCAAGCCACCGCCTGGTCGCCGTCAATTTCAATCCGGGTGAGGGACGAGGATTGGAAATGGGCGCGGCGCAGTTGTTCCTTATCCGCCACCAATTGGCCGTGATGCCGGGCTTGGGCCAGCCAATCATGGGCATAAACCGCCAGGGGATATAACTTCCAAGCGGCGGGATCGGCACTGTGATGGGCATTCATCGCCGAGAAATGCGCCGGGTCAAAATCGGCCAGATGCGCCGCCCAATCTTGCGCCAAAAACGCGGCAATGTCGCGTGCCACCAATATGTCCCAGATTGACGTGCGATCCGGATCACCGGCTGCCGCGAAGGGGTTTTGATCGTATTGCTGATTTTGCGTCATTTCGTTCGCCTTGATTGAAAATTTCTTTCACGCGTTTCCGGGTGTTGGCCGCATTCTAATACACATCTTGGGAAAATTGCAAAATAATATCCTTGACATGTATGAAATATTCCTTCACGATTGGGTAACCTAACCCAAAAGTTAGCCCTGAACCACCTGCTTTTTATCCCGACCCGCTTCTTATCTTTGCCCACTTCTTATCCTTGGAGGAAAAAATGAATCCGAATGACCCGAAATTAACCCCCGCCCCCGCCCATCCTACCCCACCGAGCCGCCGCCAATTTTTGCTGCGGAGTGGGCAATTGGCCGCGTTGCTGGCTTTGTTGCCCAGCCGCAAACTCTGGGCGGCCACCAAAGCGACGATCACCATGATCAAAGGCCCGCATTCACCCAATGAAGCGAAATACGAGGCCGCAATCATCGCCAATTTTGCCAAAATCGCCCCCGATGTCACGGTGAATTTTACCACCTATGACTGGCCGAACATGAACGCGCAATTGGCGGCGGGCTTTGCCAGTGGCTCCCCCGCCGATGTGTTGTATTTGGTCGATTTGGTCTATCCCGCTTACAGCCAAAAAAACCAATTGCTCAATATGGCGGAGATGATTGCCGAGCCAGGCTGGAAGGCCGAACGCGCCAATATCGAACCCTTTGCCTGGTCGCTCGCCACCAGCAAAAATGGCGTGTGGGGGGTGCCGGTGCTGGGCGCGGTCTATAATATTTTCATCAACCAAGATTTGCTCGATAAATCCGGCCACGGCAAAACTTGGAACAAATCCTATGCATCCATGATGGCGGCGGCCAAGGCCAGCACCAAGGGCGATGTGTACGGCCTGTCAATGCGCACCAAAGTGGGCGATTTCGCTTTTTGGGATTGGTTCCCCTATATCCACAATGCTGGCGGCGATATCTTAAACGCCGATTGGAGCAAAAACGGCCTTGAAAACAGCGGGGCCGCCGACGCCATGCAGTTTTTAATCGATCTGCACCAGGCCGGCGTCACCCCCAAAGTCGGCAGTTTGGACACCCAAGGTCAATTTGACCTGTTCAAAGCCGGAAAAATCGCCATTTACCACGGCGAAACCCCGCAAATTAACGAATTGCTCGCCAAACCGCCGGGATTCAAATGGGATGTGGCGATGGTACCGCCCGGCCCCAAAGGCCAAACCGTGATGGGCAATTTCGGCATTTTATCCATCGCCGCCGCCAGCCCGAACAAAGATGCGGCTTGGGCTTTTATCAAACATTGGGCTTCCGCGCCCGAAGTGGGCCGCTTTGCCCGTGAAGTGAGTTTGCAGGTCGTGCGCCGCGACATCGCCAAGGATTTGTTCAAAGACAATCCGGCCATGAACAAAATCCAACGCGATTTCGTGCCGCGGGTCAAAGGCTTGCAACCCCATCCGCAAATCCTGAAAATGTTGCAATCGATTTGGCCGGTGGCGGAAAATGCCTATCTCGGTAATTTGACCGGCAAAGAGGCGATTGCGCAAATGGCCAAAATCATTGATGGGTTGGTGTAGGGGGAGGTCAGAACAAGTCACGTTTTTGCCAAAAGAGACCCGCCTTTGCGAGCGGGCGGCTTCGCCCGCGAAGCAATCCAGTAGCATCCTTAAGGAAGGTCTGATTAAGGCGAAAAAATCTCTGACCCCCCCTTCCTGCTTAGGAAGGGGGGGATAGAAA
>JASGCR010000044.1 GCA_030054015.1 Candidatus Symbiobacter sp.
TTCGTGGAACGAATAAGGCGAGTCGGGGAATCCCCCAGGCGTATTATTCCCAAAACTCATGGGGGATTACCCGACAGATTTATGCCGCTTCGCGGCAAAAATCTGCGGGTAATGACGCTCTCTTTTTGCCGCTCTATCGGAATTCTTTGGGAAACAGAGTATAACGATGAAATTGCCCATGACACCCATGATGCCGCCATCCGCCCGCTTTGCGCCCCCCCTGTTTGCACCACTCAGTGGCAGGCGGGTCGCGGTGATTGATATTGGTTCGAATTCTATGCGCTTGGTGGTGTATCATCATCCGGTACGCACGCCCCTGGTCTTGTTTAACGAGAAAATCACCTGTCAATTGGGCCAGGCCTTGGAACATTCTGGCGCACTCAATCCCGCCGGGGTGGTTTTGGCCTTGCCGCAATTACAGCGTTACCAACAAATCACGGCGGCCATGGGGGTCGAGCACGTGATGGTGGTCGCCACCGCCGCCGTGCGCGAGGCCAGCGATGGGCCAGAATTCGTCGCCCGCATCGAAGCCTTGACCGGCTGGCAGGTGCAAATTTTATCGGGTCAACAAGAAGCCGAATTGGTGGCGATGGGCTTGATCGCCGCCGACATAGATGCCGAAGGCATGGTTGGCGATTTGGGCGGCGGCAGTTTGGAACTCATTCAACTGCACCAGGCGGGCGGCGCGCCGCGCGTGCCACAGCTTGGCGCGATGGTGAGTTTGAATTTGGGGTTGTTGCGGTTGCGCGATCAAGCCGGTGGCAAATTGGAACTGGCCGAAAAAATTATCGATGATGCCTTGGTCGCCGCCGCCACAGATTCCGCCTTGGCCGCGCGTAAAGGCGGAAAATTTTATGCCATTGGCGGGGCCTGGCGCAGCATCGCCCGCTTATTGATGGATCAAGAAAATTATCGTTTGCGGGTGATTCACCAATATCGTTGTCTCGCCCGACATTCGCTGGATTTTTTGGCGTTTTTGCGCAAATTGCCGCCGGGGCAATTGGCCCATCTGCCCAATTTAAGTGCCAATCGCGCGGAATTAACGCCCTTGGCCGCCCTGGTATTAGAGCGGATTTTGCGCTGGTGCGATGCCGAAGAAGTTATTTTTTCCACCGCCGGTCTGCGCGAAGGCTGCCTTTATGCCAGCCTATCGCCAGAGGAACAGCAAAAAGACCCGTTGCTCACCGCCTGTCACACCCTGGTGACCGCCCGCCGCTTTGGCTTGGACGGGTCGGAACTCTCCCAGTTTATGGCCGACTTGTTTGCCAGCCAAGGCCGCCAAACCGTGCGTTTGGCCGAGGCCGCCGCCATTATTTCCGATATTGCCTGGGCCGAACATCCCGATGATCGCGCCGAATGGGCCTGGCGGCGCGTCTTGTATATGCCGGTGATCGGATTAAATCACAGTGAGCGCGTGTTTTTGGCGCGGGCGATTTATGCCCGCTATCGCGGAGTGGCCGCCTTGCCGCCTGGCTTGGACGGAATCCTTCCCCATATTGGGGCCGAATGGGGGCAATTGGCGCAACAAATTGGCCTGGCCCTGGCCTTGGGTTATGGCTTGTCGGGCGGGGATGCGGCGATTTTGGCCGCAGCGCGATTGCAGATTAATGGCGGCCATTTAGAGTTAAGCCTGCCCCACCCATTGGCCTTGCAAACCCAGCACATCATCGCCAAGAAATTGAATTTATTGGCGGAATCTTTGGGGTTGTCGCCCGATCTGCGCTTGTTGCCCGCCAGGTAAGATGGGGCCGATGGACCTGACCCGGCAAAATTGCATATCCGCCCCGCAAAAATTTATTGTGCAGTGCAGCAAAAACCGCTTGACGTTAGGGGTGGCCGTGACTATCTTCCCGTTATGAGCATTGTTGCACTGCAACATAAATGGTTGCCGCAAAACAATGATGACGAACCCAAAGCCACGTCCCAGACGTAACCCACAAAGGAGAAAGATCATGACCACCACCACCAATAAAGCCCAATCCGCCCTTGGCACCAGCGAAAAGATCGTCAGCAATGCGTTGGATTTCAATGCCTTGATCGATGCGCAAAAACGCAATGTCGAAGCCTTTAACAAAGCCGCCAAAGTGATTTCCGATTCCACCCGCGACCTGTTCACCCGCCAAGCGGCCCTGGTGCAACAATCGCTGAGCGAAGGCGCGTCGGTGTTCCAAGATGTGATCAGCTCACGCGATATCCAAGTCGCGTTGCAAAAACAATTGGCCTATAGCCAAAATTTGGCGCAAAAAGCATCCGCCGCGTCCAAGGAATCGGTCGAAATCGGCATTAAAGGTGCCAATGATGCCTTTTCCGTCCTCCGCGCCCGCGCCGAGGAAGGCGTGACCGAACTCAACAGCCTGGTCAAAGCCGCCGCTTAGTGGTGCGACCTCAGCACCACGTTGAGAGATCGCGTTGGTTGCGGGGGATTTTTACTCTGGCCTGAGTTGGTTGGGAATAAATCCCCCCAGATCGAATAAAAAAAGCAACCGAGCATGAGTTCGGTTGCTTTTTTTATTAATTTACCAACGAAATTAATAGGAGTTTTCAGCACTCTGAAAGTTGACTTAGGACAAAATTCTCTTGTGCGCTATGGGGACAAAATATTCTCTACCAATCGATAAACCGTGGTTTTGCCAGGTTCACGCGGCCAATCTGGACAAGGTGGATTATCACGAGTTTTGGCGCGGGCGATGGCTTCGTTGATGTTCGTTGGGTTAAACTTATTAACCTCAATATTTCCTTTTTTGTAATTTGGTAAATAACCCAGTAATTTCTTATCAACATCTGTTGATTCAAATACGTCTTGAAAATGATAAAGCAGCCAGCATTCAAATTTTGGATTGCTGAGGGCAAGTTTATGACTTTCTGGATTAGTTTTCGTCCAGCTCACAATGTCCGATATTTGCTTCATCCTCGCTTGATCTGCTTCAAATTTTCCAAATCTATCACGATCAACGACAATCCAAATCTGATCTTTGTCAGTGATTGGATTTTTCTTTACAAATTGCATTTGAGATTTAAGTATTTGCGAAAGCGCAGATTGCCCAGAACTCCGACGAATGAACTGAACATCGGGCTGATTGTCCGAGCGGGGGAATCTATTAAAGATACCGAAATATTGTTTCTCAGTTTGACTTCCCTCGGCGAAAATATAAATTTTTGTACGTTTTTTTATTTCGCCAATATTTCTGCCTTTGCTCATCAATAATACTCCCCCCACATATATTTCGCTGCATATTCTAAAAATACGCATGCAGAAGACGTGGAACTCCGTCCAATCGTCCAGACAAATAAGTATGACGGACATCTTCATTTTCCTTGATGTCCTTGAAATCTTGCAATCGGTACATGTACGTTTCGCCAGGGGGTTGTTTATTAACAATCCACATTTCATCATCGCGCAAATAATCACGCGACATCAACATCACGTCATGTGTTGTAAAAATTATTTGCGACCGTGAAGATTCCGAGCAATGTTCAAGATATTGTTCTAATAATTCACGCGTCAGCAAGGTATGGAGACTGCGATCAAATTCGTCGATAATGATAGTTTTTTCTGACTTTTCAGACATTAACATCATAAAAGCCGGCAATAACTCCATAATCCGTTGTGAGCCATCCGACTCCTCAGAGATTTGAAAATTTATCTTTTCTCCTTTAGTATTTAGATGTTGGCTGATTGCCCTTTGTGCAATAAATTGGTCTTTAATTCTTTGAATTGTGACGTATTCACTTCTTCCTGTGAAAGGGTAAGGCACTGGCTTATTTTCTTCCAAATCACTAAAAAAGCGATCCTTAATTTCATTAAACATAGGTAAACTTGTAATTTCAATATCTTCCATATTCAAATTAAAGTTGAAATCTAAAGTTGAAAGCAAATCATTCACCGAATCTAAGCTATTAATTTTCTCATGATCGATTAACATTCCGAAACCATGGTCTGGATTTATAGTGATAAGTTGGTTATTAAACCAATCATATACAGACTTAAATTCTTCGAGGTTTTGGGCAACCGAATTTTGTAAGAAAAGCTGGTTTGGCTGGGTGCCTCTAAAAATAACTTCCAAATCAATCTTTTTCTTTATTGATGCGCCGAATTCAATTTTATCCTCATTACGCGCGAATAATAGCTTTTCACTCCCAGACGGTGACAATATTGTCAATTTCTCTTGAAACACTTTTGTTTTGGTGGCGGCAAAACCATAATGGTACAACTCACCCTTAATAAGTAGCTCGAAATCGAGACAAGATGGTTTCTTTAAGTTCGCTTCATCCAATTTATAGTGCGATACTGGTATGCTAGCTTTCTGGGTGCGGGGATTGTTGGTAATAAAATGTTCGGCAAACTCAATTGCCTTAAAAAAATTGCTTTTGCCGCTGGCATTCGCCCCGAAAATGGCGGCAATCGGCAACACCCGCATTTTTTGTTTTTTTAATTTTGGTACGCGGGATAACAAACGCCGCTTCTCGCCCGCCACCATTGAAAAGGTCACGGGTTCATTAAATGACATCCAATTTTCAAGCGTCACCGAAATCAGCATTATTCATCCTCATTTAGCTACAAAACTAACAAGGTTATTTTGTCTCTGCAAGTAGGAAGGCGACAAATAATACACAAAATCAGTTAAATTTTTTTCTCACATGAATATCCTCACCCCGTTAAGGCCACCAACCGGCTGATGGCGCGGGAAAATTCGGTTTTGTCGCTGGCGATTTGGTCGGGGTTATCGCGGTTGCTCGCCAGGGCTTTGGAGGCGACATCCCCCTCAATATCTTTGGGGGGGCGCGCCAAGGACGGCAAGATCGCGCCAAGATTTTCGTCCTTTTTGCCTGGAAACGGGCCATTTTCCGGGATATGGGCAAAGATTCCCTTAACCGGCGCGGCGGCGGTGGCGAATAATTCGGTTTTTGCCTCGTACAAAGCATCGATCAGGGTTAAAAACCGCCGCGCCGCTTCAGATTGTTCGGGATATAAAATCGGAATGTCGGAAATAAAAAGACAGCGATAAGCGGCCGTAATCGCCAAATAATCGCTCGGCCCCAAATGCGCCAGGCACAAATCGCCAAAGCCAAACCGCGCCACCGCCTGGCCCTGGGCATGACCGGATTGTGGCACCAAAATATCCCGCCCCAACACAGTCAGGCGTTGATTCACCTGGACAAAACCGCCGCATTTTTGCTGCCAAATTGCGTTAAAGCGTTGGCTGTCCTCAAGTCCCAACCAATGCGGCAACACCCGCGTTTGTTGTTCGGCTTCGCGCCCGCGCCAGTCGATGTCTCCCGTTAAATTGACGGTGGTAAATCGCGCCGTCATCATGGCAATAAAGGGCAAAAACCGGTCGCGGTGCAGCCCGCCTTGGTATAAATTTTCGGGATGGAAATTCGATGTCGCCACCACCACCACGCCAAAATCGAGCAAAGCCCCGATCAACCGCCCCAAAATCATCGCCTCGGCAATCGAGGTCACGACAAATTCGTCAAAACAGAGCAAACGCGTCTGTTCCGCCAGGCGGCGACAGACGGAAATGAGCGGGTCGTCGTTGTCGGCCTTCGCGGCAGCGGCGCGGTTTGCCTCTAATTCGGCAAAAATGTCGCGCATAAATTGGTGGAAATGCACCCGTCTTTTGCGGGGCTCAGATGCCAAAGCAAAGAAATAATCCATCAACATCGATTTGCCGCGTCCGACCGAGCCGTATAAATATAAAGACGAGGTTTTGCTCCCGGTCGATAAATCATCCCCTTCGGCAGGACGTCGCCGCAATTGCCAGGCCTCGGAAATCCGGCCTGTCAACACCCGCCAGCCCGTTTGCCGGGCCTGGATTTCCGCCAACAACCCATCCAATATTGGCAAAACCGCGATTTGCCCGTCATCGGGGGAGAGTTTGCCCGCCGCCACTTGCGAAAAATATTTTTTTCCGAGTTGCCCCCTGCCGCTATTTTGTGAGGAGAGCGGCGATGGGGCATTGCCAATTTGCCTGGGGTTGGCGGCGGCATGGCTTGAAATGGAACCAGAATTTTTCACGCTGCTCTCAATTGCCGCAACATATAGGGCAGAATACCGCCATTTTTGTAATAATCCAATTCATCCAACGTATCGATGCGACACATCATGTGAAGGATTTTGCGCGACCCATTGGCGAATTGGATGGCGACCTCCAATTGCTTGCGCGGCGATAATCCGTCGGCAATGCCGGTAATGGCGAAAATTTCGTCCCCCACCAGGCCTAGGGTTTTGCGTGACTCGCCCGCCGCAAATTGCAAGGGCAACACCCCCATGCCAATTAGGTTGGAGCGGTGAATCCGCTCGAAACTTTCGGCCAGCACCGCCTTGACTCCCAATAACCGTGTGCCTTTGGCGGCCCAATCGCGGCTTGATCCTGTCCCATATTCTTTGCCGGCCACGACCACCAAGGCGC
This sequence comes from Candidatus Symbiobacter sp., assembly GCA_030054015.1. GTDB lineage: Bacteria > Pseudomonadota > Alphaproteobacteria > Elsterales > Elsteraceae > JASGCR01. Next base: position 6,414 of record JASGCR010000044.1, read on the forward strand.
GGTTTTCGGCAGCATAAAGGCGCGATGCCTCGTAAATCGACATGATTTTGCCATCGGGATAATGTTTGGCCAGGCCGCCCGATGCCCCCCCGGCGCCCAAACATTCGTTTTTAAGGCGGATATTGGCAAAGGTTCCCCGCATCATGATTTCGTGATTGCCGCGCCGCGAGCCATAAGAATTGAAATCTGCCACTGAAACCTGGCGTTCTTGCAGCCATTGGCCGGCTGGGCCGTCGCTGGTAATGTCACCCGCCGGGGAAATATGGTCGGTGGTGATCGAATCGCCCAGCATCGCCAAAACCCGCGCCTGGTGAATATCGACCAGGGCATCGAGTTCCATTTTCATGCCCTCGAAATAAGGCGGGTTTTGCACATAGGTCGATCCCGCCCGCCAGCGATAAGTGGTTTTGGATACCGCGCCGCCTTCTTTATCCGCCAATTTTTGCCATTCTTTGGGTCCAGCAAAGACATTGCTGTACCGCGCCGTAAACATGTCCGGCGTGACCGCCTGGGCGACACAATTATTGATTTCCTGGGCGCTCGGCCATATATCGGCCAGAAACACCGGTTTGCCGTCTGATCCCAGGCCCAAAGGCTCGGTTGCCAAATCCACATTCACCGTTCCGGCCAGGGCATAGGCCACCACCAAAGGCGGCGAGGCAAGATAATTGGCGCGGACATGCGGCGAAATCCGTCCCTCGAAATTGCGGTTGCCCGACAATACCGCCGCGACGGTTAAATCATTGGCTTCAATCGCCGCCGTCACGCCTTTATCCAAGGGGCCGCTATTGCCGATACAGGTGGTGCAGCCATAACCCACGGTTTGGAAGCCCAATTTGTCCAAATCGGCCTGTACCCCGGCTTTGGCGAAATAATCGGTTACCACCTGGCTGCCCGGCGCGAGCGAGGTTTTCACCCAAGGTTTTACCGCTAAACCCCTGGCCACCGCCTTTTGTGCCAATAAACCCGCCGCCAGCATGACATTGGGGTTCGAGGTGTTGGTGCAGGACGTAATGGCGGCAATCACCACCGCGCCATCTTCGATCTCGTAATTATGGCCGGGGACTTTGACGCGGCGGGGGGCGGTCAGTTTTTGTTCGGTCAAGACTTTGGCGAATGAATTTTTGACCATTTTTAGCGGTACGCGGTCTTGCGGGCGTTTCGGCCCCGCCAGCGAGGGTTCAATCTTGGCGAGGTCAATCTCCACCACCGAAGAATAATTTGGTTCTGGGTTGGCATCATCGCGCCACAGGCCCTGGGCCTTGGCATAATCTTCGACCAATTTAATTTGCTGCGCTTCGCGTCCGGAAAAAGTCAAATAGCGCAAGGTTTCGCCATCAATCGGGAAAAATCCGCAGGTCGCGCCATATTCGGGGGCCATATTGGCGATGGTGGCGCGGTCGGTGAGCGGCAATTGCGCCAAGCCATTGCCAAAAAATTCAACAAATTTGCCGACCACCCCTTGTTGGCGCAAGGCTTCGGTCACGGTCAGCACCAAATCGGTAGCGGTGACCCCCGTCGGCAGTCTCCCCGATAACCGCACCCCCACCACATCGGGAATGAGCATCGACACCGGTTGCCCCAACATGGCGGCCTCGGCTTCGATGCCGCCAACCCCCCAACCCAACACCGCCAAGCCATTGACCATCGTGGTGTGGCTGTCAGTGCCGACCAAACTGTCGGGGTATATGGTGATGCTGCCATCGCTGTTTTTAACGTCGCTGTGCCACACCACCTGGGCCAGATATTCCATATTCACCTGGTGGCAAATGCCGGTGCCGGGCGGCACCACGCGAAAGCGGTTAAAAGCGGTTTGTCCCCAGCGCAGAAATTCATAACGCTCGCCATTGCGGGCAAATTCCAATTCGACATTTTTGGCAAAGGCATTGGCACTGCCCGCCACATCCACCATCACCGAATGGTCAATCACCAAATCGACCGGCGAGAGGGGATTGATTTTATTGGCATCTCCGCCCAAAGCCAGCATGGCATCGCGCATGGCGGCGAGATCAACCATGGCCGGCACGCCGGTAAAATCTTGCATCAACACGCGGGCGGGGCGAAAGGCGATTTCATGCTCGCTCGTCGTGGTGGGCGACCATTTGACCACCGCCAGAATATCTTCCTCGGTGACGCTGCGACCATCTTGGTTGCGCAACAGATTTTCGAGCAAGACCTTGATCGAAAAGGGCAATTGGGCAATTTCCGGATGACCCGCATCGGCCAGGGCCGCTATACTATAATAAGTGTATTTTTGCCCACTGACGGTGAGTTGGCGTTTGGCTTGGGTTTTGAGATTGGCGTTCACGGGGGAGTCTCCACTGCAAAAATGCGTTCCCTTTTATCTTAAAACTTTTGTCGGGGTACAGAAAGGAAATTTTTTGCAGCGCAGCAAGAAATTCGTTTATAAATTAACGTCATTTTTACCCGTTTGGAATTTCTTCCATGCCGCGTTATGCCCTGACCATCGAATATAACGGCGAGGATTTTGCCGGCTGGCAAATTCAGCAAAACGCTCCCTCGATCCAGCAAGCCATCGCAACCGCCATCACCAAAATGACGGGCGAGGTCACCCATGTCCAAGGCGCGGGACGCACCGATGCTGGGGTTCATGCCTGGGGGCAGGTGGCGCATTTTGACCTCTCCCGCGACTGGTTGCCGCATCGCCTGGCCGAGGGTTTGAATTACCATCTCCGCCCCCATCCCATCGCCATTCTTGCCGCTCATCCCGTCGCAGGCGAATTTCACGCCCGTTTTTCGGCGGTGATGCGCCATTATGTCTATCGCTTGGTCATACGCCGCGCCCCGATGGTATTGGCGGCGCAACGGGCCTGGGCTTTGGATGAATTTCCGGAGATTGCCGCCATGCAGCAAGCCGCCGATTTTCTGATTGGCAAGCATGATTTCTCGACCTTTCGCGCCAAAATTTGCCAGGCGAAATCGCCGATTAAAACCTTGACCCGTCTGCATATCGAGGCCGTTATGCCGCGTGATTTATCCCCAGCAGGCGACGTGATTGAGATCACCGCCAGCGCGCCCTCTTTTCTTCACACCCAGGTACGCAGCCTGGTCGGCAGTTTGGTCGAGGTCGGGCGCGGCAAATGGTCGCCCCACGATATGGCGGATGCTTTGGCGGCACGGGATCGCGCCCGTTGTGGCCCGGTCGCTCCGCCTTATGGCCTGTATCTGGCGCGGGTGGATTACAGCCCCGGGCTGACCGCAGCCACGGGCTGGCCGTAGCACCAACTTTACGGCTTAAAATGCTTTGAAAGTTTCAAACCCTGGCCCTGGTAATTTGATTTTAATTCCTGGCCGTAAAGCATGTCGGGTTTTGCTAACAACGGCTCAAACATTAATTTCCCCACCGTTTGCCCATGTTCAATGCGAAACGGAACGTTATGAGCGCGAACTTCCAAGACCGCCCGCGAAGCGTTATGTTTCCCATCCGCCGACCAGCCAAAGCCGGGGTCAAAAAAACCGGCATAATGAACGCGAAATTCGCCAAAATCTGTGCTTATGGGCGCTAATTCTGCTGCGTAGTCGGGGGGAATAACAACATTTTCTTTTGAAACAAGGATGTAAAATTCTGATGGATCAAGGATGATCGAAGATGTCTTGTTGGACAAAATGGGTTCCCAGAAGTCATAAATATCATAAAATCCAATTTTTTCTAAATCGATAAGCGGTGTATTCTTTTTGGCGCGGTAACCAATAACTGATCCAAATTTATTGCCAAGCGCATCTAACTGAACTAATTCTTCTTTAATTTCTTTGTCATTCAATTTTGTTTTTAATCGACCTTGAACGAGTCTTGAGCCTCTATGTACTTTGATTGAAAATGAACGAGGAGATAATTCAACCCACAACTTCCCTTGATAACCTGGGGGAATTATATCGAAACGTTCGCTTTTTTGACATATAACTCGTGCAAAAACATCCAAGCGTCCGGTCGAACTTTTTGGATTAAAAATCATAGAATTGGCTTCTGGTAATTTAACCCTTTCTAGTAAAGGTATTACATAAGTTTTTCCGCATTCTAATTCGATACCCTTATTAGCTGGTATATTTGATTCTTTTATGACCATATTATGTTTGAATATGGTATCATTTTCTATTTCTTCATTTTCCAATCCTGGGAGATCAGGGCTTGATGTCCTTGGTAAAAAACTTGCAGTAATTTCATAGAGTTTATTTCCTAGCCTTAAGTCAAGGCTCGCAGGCTGAATTTGACTATCTTCAATGGCGGCGGAACCACCGTCAACGAAAATCTTTCCATCCGCGATCATTTTTCGCAATTCTTGACTAGGAAGGACGTAGGACATGGCGTTTTCCGCGGCATTCAAAGACGGGTTTTGGTCAATATTTCAGGGCATGTTGCAAAAGTCATAGTTCCGACCTGGCCTTCAATAGGATGGCCTGATTAAGTCACTTTATTGCCAAAAAGAGCTGCGCATTTGCGAGCGCGGCCTTTAGCTGCGAGCGATCGGCGAAGCAGGAAGCCGCATCGCTTATCCAGAAAAATCCAGCAATTTCAGGATGCTACTGGATTGCTTCGCGGCATTATTGCTGGCCTGCTTCGCGCGATGCGCTCGCAGCATCGAATTGTTACCCAATTGCTTCGCAATTGGACAATTCTGATGGCTCGCAAATGCCATTTTTTTGTTTTTGAGACATATTCAGACCTTCCAATAGGATGGCCTGATTAAGTCGTACTGACCCCCTCTTCCTGCTTAGGAAGGGGGGGAAACCGATCCTTGGCGGCTTGCCGCCTAGGATC
>JASGCR010000045.1 GCA_030054015.1 Candidatus Symbiobacter sp.
GACTGCAAGCGGATTCCCGCTTGCAGTCTGGTGGGTAATGACGCTCCCTTTTTTTGACGCCCCTTTTTTTGACGCTCCCTTTTTTTGACGCTCCCTTTTTTTAGGAATTATTCAGCCCTTCCATTAAAAAAGGTCGTATAACTTAACCTGTTTGCTATGTTGCTCAATTTAAGCGTAGTTTACAACTTGTAAATTGCGGATCATGCTCCCAAATATGATTGAGTACGCCATAATTAGAGAGAGGTTTACCATGCCAATTGATCTTAATTCCGCCGACGGGTTGGGGCCGAACACCGCCCTGTATGCCATTGCTGGTATCGTGTTTCTGCTCATTTTGTTACAGGGGCTTTTCACCATCAGAACCGCCGAGGTCGGGGTGGTGACGCGCTTTGGTCGGTTTTTGCGGGTGGCGCAGCCAGGGTTAAATTGGAAAATTCCTTTCATTGATCGGTTGCAGGGGCGGTTAAGTCTGCGGGTGGCGCAAATCACCCTTAAAATGGAAACCAAAACCCGCGATAATGTGTTTGTCAGCATCCCGATTTCGGTGCAAACGCGGATCATGCCCACCAAAGTCTATGACGCGTTCTACAAATTATCCGATCCGCTTGACCAGATCAAATCCTATGTCGAGCAGGTGATTTTGGGCCATGTGCCGGGCATGAGTTTGGACGAGGTTTTCGCCAATCAATCGAGCATCGCCTCGGCCGTGCGCAAAGAATTGGACGTGGATATGGCGGATTTTGGCTATGAAATCGTCAATGTGTTGGTCACCGACATCGTCCCCGATGCCAAAGTCAAATCGGCGATGAACGACATCAACGCCGCCCAGCGCGAGCAAGTCGCCGCCACGTCCCGCGGCGAGGCCGAGAAAATCCTGGTGGTCAAAAAAGCCGAGGCCGAAGCGGAGTCAAAGGCGTTACAGGGTCACGGCATCGCCAACCAGCGCAAAGCCATCATTGAGGGCTTGCAAAATTCGGTCGAGGCCTTTCAAAAAGTGGTGGGCGGTGTCTCGACCTCCGAGGTCATGCAGCTGGTGCTGGTCACCCAATATTTCGACACGCTGAAATCGATCGGCGAATCCGACAATACCAATACGTTGTTTTTGTCCCACGCACCCGGATCGGTGAGCGATATTTCCAGCCAAATCCTGGATTCGATGTTGCAGGCGAATCGGGCGAACGGGAGGGAGTGAGATTCCTTAATTAATTGCGCCATTAAGATTCCCGATTGACATTTTTTTTTGTTTCAGAGATGATTTCCCTGACATTGCCACAGGAAGTATCATGGATAATGCGTCTGAATCAAAAACCTCTGCGAACACCTCCGACGAAAGTAACGGGGTCGAAGGAGAGGATGTGTCTCAGGGGGGGCTAGAAGATTATCCTTTACGCGAGTTGCATATTCGTGATGAGAAAAGAAGTGCGGTCGACATAAACCGTAGAATTGAGAAAGGTTTATTTATCCTTGACCCTGATTTTCAGCGCGATTTCGTCTGGGACGAAAAGAAACAGTCCAAATTAATTGAATCGATTATTATGAGAATCCCCTTGCCTGTATTTTATGTCGCTGAGGACATAAATGGGAAATTAATCGTCGTTGACGGCTTGCAACGATTGACGACTTTGTCTAGATTTTTTAAAAATGAACTAAAGCTACAGCTAGAAAAAAGGGAAGAATTGAATAATAAAAAGTTTATTGAACTGCCAATTGATTTGCAAAACCGGATTGAAGATTGTCAATTAACTTTTTTTATTATTGACAGCAAAGCTCCGTTGCGCGCCAAATTGGATATATTTGAACGAGTGAATGGCGGCGAATATTTAACCCGTCAGCAAATGCGTAATGCGCTTTATAATGGACAAGCGACAGCCTTTTTGCGCGATGTCGCAAAATCAGAGCAATTTATTAAGGTGACAGGGAGAAGTCTTAATCAAAAAACCATGCAAGACCGTGAATTTGTAAATCGATTTTGTTCGTTTGCAATTTTACCGATTATGGAAAATAATGAGTTAAAATATGCCGAAATGGACGATTGGCTGGCGAAGGGCTTATCGAAGATGAATAAATTTGAAGCCACAGAAATGACTGATTTAAAGAATCACTTTGAAAGGTCTATGGAAAATAATGTTCATGTTTTTGAAAAACATGCCTTTCGTAAGTTTACACAATTAGCAGAGAATCGTACAGTTATAAACGCATCTTTATTTGATTGTATGTCTACTGGCCTCGCTTTTTACAACCTAAATAAGGTGGTTGAAAAAAAAGCCGGAATAATTTCTGCTTTTTCAAACCTTTTAAATGATGTTGAATTTAAAGATGCAATATCAGGTTCGACAAATTCAACCAAAAGTGTCAGAAAACGCTACGAAAAATCACGAAAATTGTTAAAGGATGTTCTCGGTGATCCACTCCCTTCGCCTTTCCAATTTCAAGATATTTAAAGATTTAACCCTTCCGCTCGCACCTTTAACGCTTTTAGCGGGAATAAACAGCGGCGGGAAATCGACGATAATGCAAAGTTTGATTCTGCTTAAACAATCACTCAATCAACATTTTTGGCATGGTGAATTGTTGGTGCATGGTTCTGAAATGTCTTTAGGCACAGTTAATGACGTTTTATGTGAATTTGCCTCTAGTAAAGAGATTTCAATTGGTATTAGCGGAGAATATGTATCAAGAGAAAGCTATGTAACACTTGATTTTGACGCTTCAAAACGAGACGCTTATGCGTGCAGTCTAAATAGAGTTAAAATAAATGGATTCGCTAGAAATCAGTTTAAAGAAGATGGAAAATTGGGAAGGCGCATAGATGATTTCTTAATAAATAATGAATGGCAATATTCTCCATTGTCAGTGATTAAAGACCTATGCTGGCTTGGTGCCGAAAGGATCGGGCCACGAGAAATTCATCCCTTATTAGACAGATCAGAATATAAATCCGTCGGAGGTTCGGGTGAACATGCCGCAGGAATGCTTTATTGGTATGGCGAAGACCATGTTATCGATGAATTAAGGATAAATACCGAACCACCAACTTTACTTCGACAAGTTCAGGCCAGGATGGCAGAATTCTTTCCTGGAGTTGAAATTGATGTAAAAAAATTGGACCACGTTCAAGCGACAACGTTACGTTTTCGCAGCCGCAAATCCGGAGACTTTCATTATTCGCAAAATGTTGGTTTTGGGATAACTCAATTATTTCCCTTGATCGTTGCTTTACTGTCAGCAAAATCTGGCGATTTATTATTGATCGAAAATCCTGAAGTCCACCTGCATCCCAAAGCACAACAGAAAATAGCGACTTTTGCGGCACATGTCGCCGCGATTACTGGATGTCAGATCATCATGGAAACCCATTCTGATCATGTTTTGAATGGAATACGCCTGGCCGTAAAAAAAGGCATTATTAGTTATGATAAAATAGCTTTTCACTGGTTTGGCGAATCGGAACAGGATTCATCTAAGCCACATATTCAATCGCCGCAAATTGGCCCTGACGGGCGTTTGGATAATTGGCCGGTTGGATTCTTCGACCAAATTGATAATGCTTTGCAGGAACTGATTTGATCATGGAACTTGTCCTTGATGAAACAACATTAATTCCGTGTGCGGCAGTAACTCCGATAGCGAGAATAAGGTCTTTTTCTCTATTGATAAAAAAATTTGGCGATTTAGGCTTTAACAATAAGATGCTTCATTGTGCAGAAACTGCTCCAGAACGAGATATCGGTGACGGAAAGAGTCTAAAAACTTGGTGCTTTGATCACACAATAAAGGACGAGGGGAGATTGATCTTGATGGCAATAGGGAAACGCCCGTCGATTCAATCTGAATTAGATGATGTGCCGTGCGAGGGTAAGATAAAAGGAAATTTAGTTTATGGCCTGGCATATGCTGCAAATAATGATTTCATTGCGGTTGGCTTGGAGTGTCTTGCGCATGAATTGCATTTCAGTCAAACTGTCGATTTATTTATAATTAATAATGAAAATTTAGAGGCCTTTGAGCAAAAATCAGTATATCGTTATACACGGGCTGAGCAGCTTGAGGAGAATATTAATAACATAAAGGCGTATATCGAAGGGTTTATCGATAGCCCTAAGAAATTAATAAATAATTTTGCAAACTTGTATCCAAATATTATTATTGGGCCAGAGTTTGCCGATTCGATCAGTGGAGTCGATAAACAATCACTGCGACAAATTAAAAAAAGTCTAGAAATCTGCCAATTCGAGGCTTCTAATTATCAATATCAAAAGGATAAATCATTTAAATTAATAAATCCGAAATATTCTGCAGAATCCGAAACTGTTCGTAAATCCCCAAGACTCAGAAAATTAAGGGAATTCAAGTATCCCGCTGATTACGCTATGTCCGATAATAACCCATTTTTCCACCTTAAATGGAATAATGGATTTAGGCTGTATTTTGACATTGTGCAACCATCTATGGCAAATGAATCGGTAAAAATTATTGCTTTAATTTATACAAAACATTTACCGACTGCCCTTTACGACTAGGTTTGACATTTTATTTGAACTTTATGATTTGTTTATATTTAACCCGTATAGACCGATTAGCATAAACCCATCTCTCGCCCAATATTGCGGGCTTGCACAATGCGGGTAGAGACGGGGGATGAACCAGAAAACCCACGGCATAAATCCTGGATATGCGCCGCCAACCCCATCGCCGCAGCCTCAGACTCCGCCAGGGCAAAGCCAGTGGGGCCCCAGGATGATTGCCCCACCCCCACCACGCCGCCCGCGGCCAAATGCGCCAAAACCCGCCCGATCACCGGATGGGCAAAGCGACCGCCCTGGGCCGCCGCGAAATAATCGCCATTTAACCGTTGCACCGCCCCCAAAGCATCCGATACCGCCGCGAAATCCTGCTCGGCCAGGCCGGGCAGTAACTGCATCACGACGCGGCGGCATAATTCCCCGCTGATCGCCGCATCCATCGGCGGCAAAGCGGCAAAAGCGGCGCGTTCGGCCTCGTTGTGGATGCCCTGGCGGCTTGTATCCAACATCAGAACAAACCGCCAATCGCGCGGAAAATCAAACCGCGCCAAAACCGGCGGGGCAGGATGCACAAGGGACGGCTCGGCATCGCCCTTACGGAAAAAAATCTTTTGCCCGCCATCGACCACCAACCCGCCAGTTTGATAAACCGCGAGGCCAATGCCGGATCGCGCCCCACGCTCGGCCAATGTTGCCAATGGCAGGTCACGCCCGACCAATTTGGCATAGGCCTCGGCCAGACCCATCGCCAATTGGGTTCCCGAACCCAAACCGGCATGGGGCGGGATCACCGCATCGATCTGCACCGCAACCGGCGGAAAGCCATTATCTCGGCTTAAACGCTGCAAATGGGCGCGGATGCGGGGGGCTTCGGTGGTGGCGGCCGCACCCGTGACCGCGAAATCATCGGCACCCGCGCCGGTAACCGCAAAATCATCAGACAATGACAACGAAAACGAACTGAAAATGCCGTCAATGGCCACCCCAATGCTGCCAAATCGCCGTCCCAAGCCGCCCTGTAAATCTAAAAACCCGAAATGCAGCCGCGCCGAGGCGGTGATATGGATCGAATGAATATGACGGGAAGCAAGCATCTTAAAAGAACCGCGCGGCATGAGGAAGAGGTCAGTTTAAACTGATCTTATCGCTGATGGCGGTGACTTGACCATCTTTAAAGCTTAAACGGAATTTTTGCTGCGGTCTGAGGGCGGCGGCGGCCAAGATTTCATTCCCCAATTCATCCACAACCGATGGGCGCAGCCTCACGCGGTAATTCTCCCAGGTTTTTTGCAGGTTCTCCGCCATCATTGCTAATTTTTCCTGGTGGTTATGCTGCGCCGCTTGGGCCGAAAGATGGCGGGCGCGTAAGGCTGCGGCCAGGGCGCGTTCCAAGGAGCGCAAGCGATCTTGGCTGCGATCAACGCGGTTTTGCGGGTTGGGCAGACTTTGCCCGAATTGTTGCAGGCGCAGGGATAATTTTTGCGTATATTGCTGCCAGGCGCGGGGCAAGGCCTCGCAGACCCCGTCAAAATATTGCCATTTATTGGCCAGGATGGCATCGGGGGTCAAAAGTTTGGCTGCCAAAACATGCAAGTAAAGTTGCCGCCGCTCTAATATTTGGCGCAATAATTGCGGCAAACGCGCCGCCGTCACCGCCAATTGCCGTTGCAGTTCCGAACGCAGCGGCGTGACCATTTCGGCAGCCGCTGTGGGGGTGGGGGCGCGGCGGGCGGCGGCGTGGTCGATCAAGGTGACATCGGTTTCGTGACCGACAGCCGCCACCAAGGGGATGCGACTGGCGGCAGCAGCCCGCACGACATTTTCTTCGTTAAAGGGCATCAGGTCTTCGATGGAGCCGCCGCCGCGTGCGACAATCAACACATCCGGACGGGGGAGGGCGGGATCACCTGGCACGAAACGGTTAAAACCCTCAATCGCGGCGGTGATTTGGGCGGCTGCCGCCTCGCCCTGCACCGCCACCGGCCATAAGATCACGCGGCGGGGAAAGCGGGCTTCGAGCCGGGTCATGATGTCATGCAGCACCGCACCGGATTCCGAGGTAATGATGCCGATCACTTCCGGCAAAAACGGCAAGGGCGGTTTGCGGGCGGCATCGAATAACCCAAGGGCGGCGAGGCGGCGTTTGCGCTCTTCGATTTTGGCGAGCAAGGCCCCGGCCCCCAACGGCTCCAAATTTTCCACGATGATTTGATAGCGGCTGGATTTTTCATAGGTGGTGAGACGACCAATGGCGGTCACTTGCTGGCCATCGCTGGGGACAAAGGTGATTTTGGCGGCGTTGAATTTGAAACACACCGCGTTGAGCACCGCGTTTTCGTCTTTGAGATCGAAATAGACATGTCCCGACGCGGCATGGCGTTTAATGCCGGAAATTTCGCCGCGAATGCGGATGTTTTTGCCCAAAGATTCGACCGCGCGTTTGATGCGCTGGGCGGCCTCGGAAACCGTAAGGGCATCGGCGGGATGTGGGGTTGGATTTTCCATACCCTATGTTAAACAATTGGCTCAGAATTTCAAGGGAGGGATGGGCTTCAGATGGAAACGCCTTTTAGACTGCGGCTGTTTAAGGGGGGTCTGAATAAGTGCGGTTTGCTTGAACCAATAAGCTGAGCCTAGGACAGCCCCATCAATTATTCGGCAGAAAGAACCAGTGTTTGTGCCAATCATTGGGAACTTTCATAATTTTATCGATGGGAAAACCTGGAATGGTCGGGAATTCAAGTAATAATGCCCGGATGCGGGATGGCCATTGGCTGTTGGGGTAGGTTTGCCTCAATAAATAGGATATAATACAAAGAACACAATAAAGTTTACCTCTAATTGCGTCGTCGACATTTTCACCATCATCCTTGTTGTTATGTAACAATGGATCAAAATAAGGGATTATTCCTTTATTAATAGGCAATTTAGGCTTTTGAGACATTTTACGATTCCATAACCTTGCGTTATGGGCAGAAATATTGCGAACAACATTAATGGCATGAAACCAACTTGCCAACATTTTGTAACTCGAAAGGCCATAATTTTGCGTAATTATTATTTTATCTTGGGGGCGCATTCCATTAAAATACCGCGACAACATACCAAAGTCCCAAATCTCTACCGCCGCCCATATCGGCAGTTCACCATCGTATTTTTCTTTATGGTGACGGACAAAATCTTCATGGGAATTATTAAATTTTTCCTCGAATTTCGCAAACCAAACATCGTAGTCTGATTTAAATTCAACGGGTTCATTGTTATTTCCCGTTTTGTTTTTATCGTCCTGGTTAATAACATGTGACTTTTTTGATAAAAATTTTGGGTCCATTAGTGCCTTGTTTTTATAAGCCAACGTATCTATCGGTCCCATCTGATTGGCTATTTCGGCCCGAAGGGCAACCTCAATTCGTCCGACTGCATCAAGCACCAGTAACCTTAATTTTTGGTCAAATTTATAAATATCCCATATATGTCCAAAATTAATACCTTCAAAGAATTGGTCGGATCGATTTATTATTGCTTTCCCTTTTTTGTCTTTGAGCAGTTTGCCGCTATCTTCTTTTGCTACGAAGGTTTTGCAAAACGGATGACAATATCCGCTGAACCGGTAATAGCCACTGCGACGCAGACACTCCGCCGCTGCCTTTTCATCTGTAATGATAAGGCCATACGACTTTAATCTAACGATGAGTTCGGAGTTAGTGAAGTACGGTTTCGTTGTCATTTTTTTTGCAGATAATAGAGCCTGCCCTTTGTTTTACAAATGTCAAGCAAATGTAACACAAAAGACAGGCGATGTCCCGCCCGTAACCTTGTTGCAGGGGTAAGCAGGAACTATTGGTCATAGACTCGCATATAATTTTGTTATTGTCAACTATAAAAAATACTTATTTTGTAAAAATCACGCCAGCACCCTATGCATGTCATCCGTGATGATAAATCATGCGTAACTTAATCAAAAATGGTGGAGCCGATGAGAGTCGAACTCACGACCTCTGCAGTGCGATTGCAGCGCTCTCCCAACTGAGCTACGGCCCCCCAACCACGTACGGGTAATTGGCGGCATAATGCGACGGGGGCAGAACCAAAGTCAAGACCTCATTTTCATAGACCAGAATATTTAAATATTCTGCATCCGGGTGATAATTTTGCTGTTATAAAATAGGGCGGCGGCCAAACCGCCTTGCACAAAGCCCTATGGTAACACATATTATGGAGGCCATAATTATGACTCAAAAATTAGGCCAAGAAATTGCTTAAATCCGCCGATGGAGAGTGAGATGGACAAAGATACCGTCATGAAACCCGATAGCATGGATCATCAAAAAACCGAAACCTTTGCTTTCCAGGCCGAAGTCGGGCGGTTGCTCGACATTGTTGCCCATGCCTTGTACAGCGACAAAGATTTCTTCCTGCGTGAACTCATTGCCAATGCCGCCGATGCGATTGAAAAACAACGTTATGATGCCCTGACAACATCCAGCGCGGCTAGCGGCGGCGATGCCGCTCATCCGCCCCAAGAATATGCCATTCGCCTGATTCCCGATGAAAAGGCGGGAACCTTGACCATCCAGGATAATGGCATCGGTATGGATCGCCAAGATTTGATCGATAATCTTGGCACCATCGCCCATTCTGGCACCGCCCGCTTCCTCAAAATGTTGCAGGAACAGGAAAAACCGAACCACGCCATGACCAAAGACAATTTGATTGGGCAATTTGGCGTCGGATTCTATGCCGCCTATATGGTGGCCGACCGGGTGGATGTGATCACCCGCAAGGCCGGCACCAGCGATACCTGGCATTGGCATTCGGATGGCAAAGGCGGATTTTCCATCAAACCCGCGCTTGAAACCCTAACCCGTGGTAGCAAAATCATTTTGCATTTACGCGCCGATGCGGGCGACTATTTTGCGTCCGAACGGCTTACGGGTTTGGTTAAACATTACAGCGACCATATTGCGGTGCCGATTTTATTAAAAAATGACCAGGGCGAGTCCCGCATCAACAGCGCGACCGCTTTGTGGACGCGCCCACGCAGCGAAATTACCGACGAACAACTCAGCGAATTTTACCGCGATTTGGCGCATGATGGCGTGCCGCCGCGCCAGACCATCCATTTGCGGGCCGAGGGGGTGATGGAATATGCGGCGTTATTGTTCATTCCTGGCACGCGTCCGTTTGATCTCTATACGCCGGAACGCCGCCATGCGTTGAAACTTTACGTTAAGCGGGTGTTTATTACCGAAAATTGTGCAGGCCTGATTCCGCCTTGGCTGCGTTTCCTGCGCGGGGTGGTGGACAGTGCCGATTTGCCGCTCAATATCAGCCGCGAAACTTTGCAAGACAATCCGGTGATCGGGCGCATTCGCAAGAATCTCACCCGCAAAATCTTGACCGAGATCGAGAAATTGGCGGAAAAACCCGAAGAATATGCCGCATTTTGGGATGATTTTGGCGGCGTGTTGAAAGAAGGATTATACGAAGATTTCGACCACCGCGAGATTTTATTGAATTTGGTGCGTTTCCGCTCAAGCCAGGCGAGCGGTTGGGTTGACCTGGCCGGTTATGTGGATCGCATGGTCGATGGGCAGAAGGAAATCTTTACCTTAAGTGCCGAATCGGTCGCCCAGGCCGAAAAAAACCCGCATTTAGAGGGATTCCGCGCCAAAAATATCGAGGTTCTCTATCTCACCGATCCGGTGGATGAATTTTGGCTGCCCATGATTGGTGCCTTTATGGGCAAGAAATTTATTTCAATTACCAAGGGGGATATTAATCTTTCGTCCATCGGCGGGACAAAGGCAGCCGATCAAGCATCCTCCGATGCGGCCGTGACCACGCCGGAGGGCCGTGAAAAATCCGAATCCGACAATAAATTAAAGCCGTTACTGGCCTTGATGAAATTAACCCTCGCCGACCAGGTCAAAGATGTCCGTACCAGCCAACGCCTGACCACCAGCGCGGTCTGTTTGGTGGCCGAAGCCAATGATATGGATTTGCGCTTGGCCAAATTATTGCGCGAACAACAGGCCTTGCGGCAAGCGGGCGGGGATATGCCGCCGCAACCCCAGCGTGTGCTGGAAATCAATCCCCATCATCCGATGATTCGCCAGCTTTGTGCCTGGGTCGGGGATGATAAGCGCAGCGACTATTTGGCCGATGCCGCGTTTTTATTGCTCGACCAAGCCCGCATCAGCGAAGGCGAACTGCCCATGGATGCCCGCCAATTTGCGCGGCGGTTAGAGCGGATTCTGGCCGCCGTCGGTTTCAACGCGGGGTAAGCGACGAGGTTGCACCCCTCCCGCCGCCCACAATCAAGAGCCTCATTCCCCGCCGCGCAGCCAAAGAGCGTCAAAAAAGGGAGCGTCATTACCCACCGCGCAGCCAAAGAGCGTCAAAAAAGGGAACGTCATTACCCGCCGAAATATCCGTGGTTACACGGATATTTCGAGTCGGGGCCTGTCCCCCGCCCGTGACGTAAGTCACGGGTCGGGGGAAAGCCCCCAGGCATTTACGGAATAATACTCCTGGGGGATTACCCGACCGATTTATGCCGCTTCGCGGCAAAAATCTGCGGGTAATGACGCTCCCTTTTTTGAGCATAATACTCCTGGGGGATTACCCGACCGATTTATGCCGCTTCGCGGCAAAAATCT
>JASGCR010000046.1:0-10619 GCA_030054015.1 Candidatus Symbiobacter sp.
TTGCAGTCCGGCGGGTAATGACGCTCTCTTTTTGACGCTCTCTTTTTGACGCTCTTCCTTTTAAGCATTGAGGGGTGTTAAGCTGATTTATTTTGTAAATCCGCCAAAATCGTGCTAGAAATCACTAGGGGAGAGGCCTAATAATATACGTGATGGGCTTGAAGCTTTGTCGGTAAAAATGTACATTTGTTCTTATGCGAATGAGGGTGTGTCATGGATGCTTCTGTTGGACAAATCGAAAAATTCGTCGATGCCTCTAATGATGTAAGCATTGAGGATTTGAAAAAATTATGTGTCCGCTATTTCGGCTCACCGCGAAAATCACCGGACTATGAAATTTATTCGACCAATTTACCAAATTACCCAAGGATTGTGATCCAAACCAACCAACCAAAAGCTGTTGTTCGTCAAGTCCGTACAGTGATAGCAGCGATTGATCAGTTGCAAAATCACCAATCGGCGGGTACGACGATATGAATAAAGATCATTATATATACCGTGTCTTTTGGTCCGAGGAAGAAGGCGGTTATGTTGGTTTATGCACCGAATTTCCGAAAATATCTTGGAGCGATGACAGCATAGAATCGGCATTTGCTGGGATTCGCAAAATCGTCGAGGAAGTTCTTGAAGATATGAAATCTATGGGCGTAACCCCGCCGATACCCTTTGCTGACCGTGACTTTAGCGGTCGGTTTATGGTAAGCATCCCACCCGATACCCACCGTGCCTTGGCGACATCGGCGGCGGAGTCAGGAATTAGCCTTAACAGTTTGGTCGCCGCCAAATTGGCATCGTAAAACCGACCATGCCCTTAACGCTGGAATTTATCTTTCCAATCTTGGTAATCCATGCCATACACATGATGTTTCGCGGCGGCGTCATCCAATGTGACATGCTGTTCGGCGGCGGCTTCGCGGTACCAACGGGCGAGGCAATTGCGGCAAAACCCGGCCAAATTCATGAGGTCGATATTTTGTACCTCCGACCGTTCCCGCAAATGGGCGGCCAGGCGGCGAAATGCCGCAGCCTCAGATTTTACTTGCCAGTCCGGGAGATTGCCATCCGTCGTCATAAATTTAATCTTTCTTTGCGACCCAGGCCCAACAACCCAGGCCCAACAACCCAGGCCCAACGACCCAAGACCAGGCCGGGTCGATACCATCATCAATTAACCAATAAAAACCTTAAAACAATGCTTGCATTTTATGCGATTCGCCCATAAAAATTCACATGAGATCGCAATCTGACCATCCGATCAAAATATTTGCGGGTAAAAACCTTGGGCCTGTTCACCCAACCGACAGATAAGTCTAGGTAATTTTTGCTCCCTGGTCAAGACCAGAATTTCGGGTCGATTTTGGATGAATATCCGACTGATTTTGTCCCCAAGTTACACATTATATGTTATGATGTGGCGTTATGGCCTGTTTCGATAGCGGAAAGTCCTGATTCATGAATCGCTTTAGCCTGAGTAACATCAATTTTTCGACCAAATTTTTGTTGGCCTTTGGTTTGATTGCCGCCATTGTTCTGACAACGGGAACGGTTTCATATGTTGCCTTTCGCAAGCTCAGTACCAGCATCGCCGAGGATCGGGCCACCAACCAAATATTGATCGTAATTAATAATTTGGAACGGGACATGATCAGTTGCGAAACCGGAATCCGCGGTTTTTTATTGACCTCGCGTCAGACCTCGCTTGAACCTTATGAAACCTGCCAGAAAAACGTCCCGACTTATATCGAATTCCTCAAAAAACACCGTGGGACGGGCGTGGATGCCGAAGAGGCCGCCATGATCAACGCCATCGAAGAAGAAATTAACAAATGGCAAACCAAAGTTGCGCAGCCAATTCTGAATTATATGGAAAACCCCAGCACCCAGATATTGGCCAGGTCAATTGAATCATCCGGAACCGGCAAATTCATCTTTGATGGCTTAAAAGAAAATATTACCAAATACGAAGAACGTCAAAAGAACGATCTTATAAGCAACATGGAATCCAATAATCGCTCGGCAGTTTACATGCTTTTGGCGTTGGTGAATGGCGTCATTATTGTCATTATCGTCAGCTTTGTCTGCTGGGCCCTGGTCAATAGCCAAGTTATTAGACCGCTCGGTACCTTGACCGGCATCATGCGGTCGCTTAACCACCAAAATATTATGACCGATATTCCGCACATGGAACGGTTGGACGAAATTGGCGAAGTCGCCCGCGCGATTGAAACTTTTCGCAATTCCATCTTTGAAACCCAAAAATTGGAACAGGAAAAAGCCCGCGCCCAGGCCGCCGATATTGAAAAACAAGCCGTCTTAGCCCGCACCACCAGTGGTTTCGTGATCGAAATCGAATCGATTGTGTCATCGCTGGTGCAATCTTCCAGCCAAGTCAAAGAATCCGCCCAATTGCTCACCGCCACCGCCGAACAAACCAGTGCCTTATCCAACAACGTGTCGGCTTCGTCCGAACAAACGTCAAATTACGTCGCCACCGTCGCCACTGGGGCCGAGGAATTAACTTTCTCGATCCAAGAAATCGAACGCCAAATTTACAGCGCCACCCAATTAACCAGCAAGGCGGTCGAACATGCGGGTACCGCCGCCTCGATCATCACCAATTTGGCGAATGCCACCCATCAAATTAACGCCATCGTTAATTTGATTAATGACATTGCCAGTCGCACCAATTTATTAGCCCTTAATGCCACCATCGAGGCGGCGCGGGCTGGCGAATATGGCAAAGGCTTTGCCGTCGTCGCCAGCGAAGTGAAGGCCCTAGCCAGCCAAACCGCCCGCGCCACCGAGGATATTGAACGCGAAGTTGAGGGCATCCAAAGCGAATCGATCAAAGCCGTCAAAGCCGTCGAATCGATCACCGAAGTCATTTCCGGGGTTGCCGAAATCACCTCGACCGTCTCGGCCGCCGTCTCCGAACAAACCAGCGCGACCCAAGAAATCAGCCGCAACGTTATGGAGGCATCACGCGGGGCCAAGGCGGTGTCCGGCGATATTGTGAATGTGAACAAAGCCGCCGCCTCCACCGGTTTATCGGCCCAAACCATGTCAGAGGCCTCGGACTCCCTGGCAAAAGTCGCCAGCCGGTTGCAAAGCGAAGTCAATAACTATGTCAGCAAAACCCGGGGGTAGGATTAATAAAGTGCGTCATTACCCGCCGCGCGGACAAAAGAGCGACAAAAAAAGAGCGTCATTACCCGACTCAGCCTGCAAGCGGGTTTCCGCTTGCAGGCTGAGTCGGGGCCTGTCCCCCGCCCGTGACGTAAGTCACGGGTCGGGGGAAAGCCCCCAGGAGTATTATTCCCCAAAACTCCTGGGGGATTACCCGACTCGAAATATCCGTGTTCCACGGATATTTCGGCGGGTAATGACGCTCTCTTTTTTCCGCTCTTTAGTTGGGTAATGACGCTCTTTTTTTTGACGCTCCCTTTTTGCTTTCCTTTGTAGGGAAAGTCCGAACAAGTCTCAGAATCCAGAAAATGGCATTTGCGAGCGGGCGTTTACGCCCGCGAAGCAATCCAGAAAAATCTAGCAATTTCAGGATGTTACTGGATTGCTGCCTGCTTCGCCTACGGCTCGCAGCTAAAGGCTTCGCTCGCAAATGCGAATCTCTCTTGAAAAAGACTTATTCAGACCTTCCCCCAGGCGTATTATTCCCCAAACATTTGACTTAGTTTGTTATTTACAAATCATTGAATGACGTGACGTGCTTTTGCAGGCCATGGTAGAACACATTAAAAGACGCGGATTTTTGGCAGGCATTCTTTGCATCGATAAATTTCAGCATTTTGAAGCCATCGCCGGTTTTATCGTAATCCCGCGTTTTGATTTGATTGAACAATTCATCAAACAATTTCGTTAAATTCCCTTTGGCAAAATCATCCGATTTTGGGATTTCGCCAACAAATTCATTAAGCCGCAATTCAATTGCATCAATTTTTGCCTCTTCGGTCTTAAGACTAACAAAAAATCGCTTCATGGCATTTATATCGGCAATGATCCAAGATTCCATCGCGGTGGTCATTAAAAAGAATCGATCAGCTTCGATCTTTTCGTCTTTAATTTTTACAAAATGATCTTGTCCATGCAGGTGTTCTTTGGCCGAGATTTCGGCACCCTGTTTTGTCTCGGCATCCATTAACAACAGCACGATTTTTTCCAATGGATTGCGTTTTTTGTCATTATGTTCATT
Organism: Candidatus Symbiobacter sp.; assembly: GCA_030054015.1. Classification (GTDB taxonomy): domain Bacteria; phylum Pseudomonadota; class Alphaproteobacteria; order Elsterales; family Elsteraceae; genus JASGCR01. The sequence continues at coordinate 4,208 of JASGCR010000046.1, forward strand.
GGCAAAAAACGCATAACATTGGGTGCGGCCATAACCCGCCACAAATTCTATTTTGATACCCAGGTTGCGAGCTTGGTCAACAATGTCTCGCAATACCGAATCTAAGGCATTGGTCAGATCGGTTCGGCATTCGCCGTTTGCTCCCTCAACATAGATTTTTATGGTTTTTTTGCTCACGGATTGCCTCCTATTTGCCCGGCTCGCCAAACTTGCCCCAGGCTGAATTGCTCAAGCCAGATTTTCAGATTATCCGGGTCTAAATGGGTGAGGGTCGTTCCCTGCCCGCCAAAATTTTCGCACACCAAAACCGAATCCAAATGATTGCGAAATGCGGAAAGCAAAACCTCGGAATGGGTGGTAATGAAAATCTGCATTTTTTTCGAGGCCTCAACCAATAATTCGGCCAGGCAGATAATCGCATCGGGATGTAATCCGATTTCGGGTTCTTCGATGGCCAGAATCGATGGTGCGTCGTGGCAATGTATGGCGGCCAGGATGGCGAGAAATCTTAGGGTACCATCGGACATGCGAAAGGCGGAGGTCGGGCCTTGATTGCCGCGTTCATAAATCGACATGGCCACCGCTCCGCCAATAATATCGATATTGAGGCGGTCAAAATCGGGGATAACACGGCGGAGCGGGGCATAAATCAATTCTGGGTCACGGTTTTTAATTTCATTTAGTACCAGACCGAGATTTTGGCAATTTGGCAATAGCGTGGCTACTGGGTCATCTGTTCGTTGTGGGCGGCGGATTTCAGTCCGTCGACCTATTTCCCACGAACGTAGAAAAAAACCGTGATCCATGAGCCTATAAACCTGCCTAATAATGTGACCAAATATCACCTCCCCTTCGAATCTGCCAAATATCATCTTTTTTTGTTCTTTATTTGCCTTTGCTTTTTGACTTAATTCATTAAAATACTCACGGAAATAATGCCTACTTATGCCTTTCGACATTAAACTATTTCTGCTTAATATTTTTTTGAATTCATTCCCTTCAATTTCCTTTTCATTTGGAAACTTAAATGTAATAGATGTTTGCTTTTTATCTTTTGGTGCAATTAAATTTAGATTTATTACCTGATTCACAAATTTATATTCTGAATCTTTAGGAGAGAATGTGACATCGTATATAAAATCCGCCTCTTTAAGGCTTAAATCGATCACGATTTTGGCTTTACGAGCATCGTCTGTTTCCGCTGCCATATATTTCCCACGCCAAAAAAAATCTGGTTGACCTCCCAATTCACGGAATCCTTGATCGAGATCACCCGTAAAAGTGGTAATAAACCTTAAAATATCAATAAAATTCGATTTCCCCGACCCATTTGGCCCAATAATCACATTGAGCGGGTTCAGCTCAATCGGCGGGGAATCGGGCGCAAAGGACAATATGCCCTGCAATGTAAGGGATTTAATGTAAATTGTCATAGTAACACGATAGCGCGTTGTTTTTGGCGATGCAAGGGGGATTTTTTGCCTCCCAGCCAAGCCTCCATGCCGCTTGACCTTTGGCGGCATAATCGGCCAAAATCATGCTTGGCTTATCCGACCAAAGGAATCCCCATGCGCGTCGCCCCCACCCTTGCCCAATTCCATGACAATGCCCCGCACCGGCGCGGCAAAAGAACCGCTTTGGTGCCGACGATGGGGGCGTTGCATGAGGGGCATATTTCCCTGATCGAAACCGCGCGGCAAAATGGGGCCGATTATGTGATGGCGACGATCTTTGTCAATCCGGCGCAATTCGCCCCGAACGAGGATTTTCATCAGTATCCGCGCCCCATCGAAGACGATCTCAAAAAATTAGCCGCCGCCGGGGTTGACGAAGTCTTCACCCCCGGTGCTGACGCAATCTATCCCGATGGTTTTGCCACGCGGGTCACTGTCGGCGGCTTGTCGGAATTGTGGGAAGGCACCTACCGCCCCGGTTTTTTTACCGGCGTCGCCACGGTGGTGGTGAAACTCTTTAATATCACAAAACCCGATCTGGCGGTGTTTGGCGAAAAGGATTTTCAGCAATTGCAAATTATCCGCCGCCTGGCCGTGGATATGAATTTTAACCTCGATATTATCGCCGCGCCGACCTGCCGCGAATCCTCTGGCCTGGCCCTGTCGTCGCGCAACCGCTATCTGTTCCCGGCGGAACAGGTGACGGCCGCAAAATTATACGCGAAATTGCAAGAAACCCGCGGGAAATTGGCGAATTTAACCCCCCATCCCGAATTTGCGCCCCAGGCGGAAAAAATCCTCGCCACCTCGGCGAAGCAATTACTGACGGCTGGGTTTGACAAAATTGATTATCTGGCCTGGGTCGCGGCAAAAAATTTGCATCCGGTTGCGGTGCCGCCCGCCCCCGGTGAAAAAACCCGTCTGTTAATTGCGGCGTTCTTGGGCAAAACCCGTCTGATTGATAATATTGAGGTATAAGCGGCGCATCGGCAGGGTTTTTTTAGGAAAATCTGATTAAGTGCCTAAAAAGGGAGCGTCATAAAAAAGGAGCGTCATTACCCGCCGTGCTGTCCGTGAACAACGGACAGCGCGAGTCGGGTAATCCCCCAGGCATTTACGGAATAATACTCCTGGGGGATTACCCGACTCGGACTGCAAGCGGCCATCCGCTTGCAGTCCGGCGGGTAATGACGCCCTTCCTTTTATCCCCGCCGCGCTTACTAAAGAGCGTCCTAAAAAAAGAGCGTCATAAAAAAGGAGCGTCATTACCCGCCGTGCTGTCCGTGAACAACGGACAGCGCGAGTCGGGTAATCCCCCAGGCATTTACGGAATAATACTCCTGGGGGATTACCCGACTCGCATGATCCGTTTCACGGATCATGCGGCGGGTAATGACGCTCTCTTTTTGACGCTCTTGGTTGGGCGGCGAGGAATGACGCTCTTTCTTTTAATAATGACGCTCTTTAGTATAGCGGGAGGAATTGCCCTATTTACCCATTGGGCTGGTCATCTTGATCTCACGGGTTATGATGTAATCGGCTTGATATTTACAGTATTATGCACAATTATCGCAGGATTGGCGTTACGAAAGGAATAAACATGACCCCGTTATTTTATGCGTCAATTACGACCGGATTGATTTTTTTGCTCGTCGCTTTTCTTGGCACCAGAACAAGGAAATCAAGCCATAACCCGTAGCGGATTTTTGCCGTCGTCACGGGCTGAGCTTAGAACAGAGGAATCATATGGCAAAGTCGCAAAGAGTGTCTTTGGCAAATCGAGCGCAACGTGAAGGCTTCGCCCGCATAAATGATGGGCTAGCGATTGCGTCAATTGTTGGGTTTGCTTCTTACATAACGGGTCACTTACACCTCACCCAATGGGAAGCGGGAGGCTTGCTTTTCGCAGCGATAGGTGCGATAATCATAGGGTATATTTTACGAAAGGACTAAATTCCATGACCCCATTTTTCTTTTTCTTGGTGGGCGGCACCTTGTTGATGGGATTGGTGGCCTATATCATGACCAGACCTGGATTGGGCAGCAAACAATAACAGGTGGTGGATTTTTCGCCGTCATCACCGACAGAGGCTTTGCGTCTATCGCCATAATTTGCTAAGATCATAGGTGAAATAACCTGACCAAGGCATAAAATTCATGGAAACGCCCCCGCCCGTTAATCTTACCCGCCTGCATCTCAAAAAAATCACCAAACATTACCCAGCGGTGATTGCCAATGAAAACATCGACCTGGCGGTTGAGGCGGGTGAAATCCACGCCATACTTGGCGAAAACGGGGCGGGCAAATCGACCCTGATGAAAATCATTTATGGCGTGACCAAACCAACATCGGGTGAAATATGGTGGGAAAACCAATCGGTTACAATTAAAAACCCGGCTTTTGCCAGGACGCTGGGGATTGGCATGGTGTTTCAACATTTTTCCTTGTTTGAAACCCTGACCGCGGTGGAAAATGTCGCGCTCTCGATCAAGGGCGATTATAATCTGAAAACCCTGGCCCATCGCATCACCGAACTTGGCGAAAAATATAATCTGCCCATCACCCCGGCCCAACCAGTGCATGAACTCTCGGTCGGGGAGCGGCAAAGGCTTGAAATTATTCGCTGTTTGTTGCAAGAGCCGCGTTTGCTGATCCTGGACGAGCCGACCTCGGTGCTGACGGTGCAGGCGGTGGAGTCGCTGTTTGTCACGCTCAGGCAATTGGCGGCGGAGGGCTGTTCGATCCTCTATATCAGCCACAAATTGGACGAAATCAAGAATCTCTGTCACAAAGCGACGATTTTACGGGCTGGGCGCGTGACCGGTCAATGCGATCCGCAATTGGAAACCCCGCATTCCCTAGCGCGGATGATGATTGGCCGCGATCTGCCCGTACTGCATAAAAAACCGGCGGCACTGGTGGCGGACGCGGCCATCCCCCGCCTTAAAATCACCCATCTGTCGCAAAGGCGGGAGAATCCGTTTGGCACCGATTTGTCCGACCTTAACCTGGCGGTGGCGGGCGGCGAAATCCTTGGCATTGCCGGCATTTCCGGCAATGGTCAACAGGAATTTTTGCAACTCATTTCGGCGGAATTGTCCTTGAACCCCACCCTCGCCCAAACCAAGCCCGCCATTGCAATGATGGGGCAAAATGTGGATAATCTGGGGGTGACGGGACGGCGGCAATTAGGTTTCGGCTTTATCCCCGAAGAACGTTTGGGACGCGGGGCGGTGCCGGGCATGTCGTTGCAAGATAATTTGCTGCTGACCGCCGCCCGCGAGGAAAAACTGCTCAATCATGGTTTTATCCGAGGCAAAATCTTGGCCGCGAAAACCGACCGCATCATCAAAGAATATAACGTCAAATGCGGCGGCGGTTTGGCTTTGGCCAAATCCTTGTCGGGCGGCAATTTGCAAAAATTCATTGTCGGGCGCGAAATCCTGCAAAAACCCAAGATTTTATTGGTGGCGCAACCCACCTGGGGCGTCGATGTCGGGGCGGCGGGTTTCATTCGCCAAGCTTTGTTGGAATTGCGCGACCAAGGCTGTGCCATTTTATTGATTTCCGAAGAGCTTGAAGAAATCTTTGAAATTTGCGATAAAATTGCGGTACTGGCCAAAGGACGTTTGTCTCCGATTAAACCGATTGCGGATAGTTCGGTGGCCGAAATCGGCCTGTGGATGAGCGGCTTGTGGGACAAAACGGATAATCGGGATAATCGGGATAATCGGGAAAATTAATCCCGATCTTTGGGGTGGGGAAAAAACAACATGATCGCGCTGCAATTACGGGAATCGCCGTCAAAACAAATGGTTTGGTTGTCACCGGTGATTGCCCTGGCGCTGACCCTGGTCATATGCCCGCTGATTTTTGCCGCGCTGGGCAAAGACCCGTGGCAGGGTTTTGCCGTGTTTTTCCTTAACCCGTTTAGTTCCGCCTATAATTTGGGCGAGATGATGCTAAAGGCGACGCCGCTTATGCTGATCGGGCTGGGCCTGTCGATTGGTTTTCGCTGCAATGTCTGGAATATCGGAGCCGAGGGGCAATATCTGGCCGGCGCGGCGGCGGCCACCTGGGTCGCCATAAGTTTCGCACCGATGGGCGGCGGCGTGTCGCTGGTGATGATGGGTTTGGCGGGCATGGTGGGCGGCATGGCGTGGGCGGCGATTCCGGCCTTTTTACGCAGCCATTTTAATGCCAACGAGATTCTGGTGTCACTCATGTTGGTTTATGTCGCCGATTTGGGCGTGTCCTGGTTGGTGCAAACGCCGTGGCGCGATCCGGCCGGGTTCAATTTTCCCCAAACCATCCAATTTGCGGATGGGTTTATGTTGCCGGTGATGTTTAATGGCCTGCGCGTGACCTGGGTGTTTCCCTTGGCGGTGATCTTATTGGGGGTTGCGCATGTGTTTATGCGCCATTCTTATCTTGGGTTTCAAATGCGGGTGGCGGGTCAATCCGAAGCGGCGGCGCGTTACGCCGGATTTTCGCTGCATAAAACCATCTGGGTCGGCCTGTTGAGCGGCGGGGCGATGGCGGGCTTGGCCGGTATGGCCGAGATTGCCGGCCCGGTGGGGCAATTGACCGACAAAATATCGGTCGGTTATGGCTTTACCGCGATTATTGTGGCGTTTATTGGGCGTTTGAACCCGATTGGTATTTTCCTCGGCAGTTTGCTTATGGCCGCCTTTAGCCTGGGCGGGGAACAGGTGCAACAATATTTGGGTTTGACGTCGTCCATTGCCAAGGCGTTCCAGGGTTTGCTGTTGTTGTTGTTGTTGGGATGCGATGTGTTGATTAATTGGAAAATAAAGTTGAAATCGAGTTGAGTTGCCGTCTAAGCTTAAATAGAAGTGCGTCATTACCCGCCGCGCAGCCAAAGAGCGGCAAAAAAAGAGAGCGTCATTACCCGCCGCGCAGCCAAAGAGCGGCAAAAAAAGAGAGCGTCATTACC
>JASGCR010000046.1:10719-10932 GCA_030054015.1 Candidatus Symbiobacter sp.
CGCCGGACTGCAAGCGGGAATCCGCTTGCAGTCCGAGTCGGGTAATCCCCCAGGAGTTTTAGGAATAATACTCCTGGGGGATTACCCGACAGATTTATGCCGCTTCGCGGCAAAAACCTGCGGGTAATGACGCTCCCTTTTTGGGAATAATACTCCTAGGGGATTACCCGACAGATTTATGCCGCTTCGCGGCAAAAACCTGCGGGTAATGAC
>JASGCR010000046.1:11032-11098 GCA_030054015.1 Candidatus Symbiobacter sp.
GCTCCCTTTTTGGGAATAATACTCCTGGGGGCTTTCCCCCGACCAATGTCTTACGACATTGGCGGG
>JASGCR010000047.1:0-4556 GCA_030054015.1 Candidatus Symbiobacter sp.
GCGCGGACTTTTCTAACCTCAGAATGACACTTTTGGGACTTGTTCAGAGGTTCCTTAGGGAAGGTCTGTGTCAGTCGAGAAACACTAATGACCTCCCCTCCCTACGTGAAGGGGAGGTCAGAATTGTTTGCCACCCGTTTCCTGTGCTTTGACGGAATCATGAATCGCTCATGGGATGACAGAAATCATGACAATGAATTCCGATCAAAAAAATGGCGTGAAGACGGTGCCTGGCCAAATCTCGGTGGCTTATGATCACGTCGATAAATCCTATGACGGCCAGAATTTGGTGGTGCGTGATTTGTGCCTGGCGGTACAACGCGGGGAATTTCTGACCTTATTGGGGCCGTCTGGTTCGGGCAAAACCACCAGTTTGATGATGCTGGCGGGATTTGAAAACCCGACGCGGGGTCGGATTTATTTGAATGGCGTGCCGGTTGAAACGGTACCGCCGGAAAAACGCAATATCGGTTTTGTCTTTCAAAATTATGCATTGTTCCCCCATATGAATGTGGCGGAAAATATCGCTTTTCCTTTGCGTTATCGTGGCATCAAAGGGGCGGCGGCGCGGCAAAAAGTCGATGAGGCCTTGGCGATGGTGCGGCTTTCCGGGTTGCACGGGCGCAAACCGGCGCAATTATCGGGGGGGCAGCAACAACGGGTGGCCTTGGCCCGCGCGTTGGTGTTTGATCCGCAATTGGTGCTCATGGATGAACCGCTGGGGGCCCTGGACAAACAATTGCGCGAGCAAATGCAGTTTGAAATCAAACAAATTCATGCGCGGTTGGGGGTGACGTTTGTCTATGTCACCCATGATCAGTCCGAGGCACTGACGTTATCCGACCGCATCGCGGTATTTCATGATGGCCGCATTGAACAAATCGCCACGCCGACAGCGTTATATGATCAACCGCAGACGGCCTTTGTCGCCCGCTTTATCGGCGAAAATAATTTTTTTGAGGTCACGGTGACGGCGGCCACCGCGCCACCCGCTGACTCGGTGGGGATTGCGGGGCAAGCCCATTTTTACCGCGTGACCACCCAAGATGGCGCGTCCTTGGTGGCCTGGTCGCATCACGTAATGGCGGCGGGGTCAAAGGCGATTTTGGCAATCCGCCCAGAGCGATTGGAATTTGCCGCGTCGGCGGCACCGTCTGCCACCCATAATTATATCCGCGCCACCTTAGAAAAATCATTTTTCCTGGGCGATCATCTGCGCTTGCAATTCGCCGTTTTTGGACCGGAAAGTCTCATTGTCAAAGCCCCGCCGCATCTGGCCGTTCCCGCCATGGGGCAAAGCCTTACTTTGACCGCGCCCATGGCGGCCTGGCAAATCTTTCCCCCCACCCAAAATACGCAAAAGACGGGGGTTGCATGAGCCAAAACTCGGACGCATCGCCCGCCAATTCTGACATTTCACTGGCGCGGGCGGTTAAAAAATCGGGGCGGCGGGCGCGGCGGATGGCCTTGTTGTTTGCCGCGCCGTTATTGCTGTATTTGCTGTTAAATTTTATGGCTCCGGTCGGGTTGATGATGGTGACCGCCTGGCGCAATGACGAACCGCCGCAATTCTTGCCCAAATTTTACCAGGCGATGCAAAACCGCCCCTGGCCGGTGGCCGCAACCGCACCAAGCGATCCGGCTTTGCCCAACCGCCAGGCCATTATGCCGGACGAGGCCGCTTTGGCAAGCCTAGCCGAGGATTTGGCCCAGGCACAAACGGATCGTACCTTGGGACAATTGGCGAAAAGATTAAATTACGAAATGCCGGGCCTGCGTTCCAAAATTGCCGAGGCGGCACGCATGGCCGATGCGGTGTTGCACCCGCAAAACCGCGAGGCGGGCAGCGAAGACAGCAATGATCTTTTGGCCGCCATGGCGGCGAGTTCAGACGAAGAGCCGGATGCGGCGGGAAAAAATGCGGAAAAATCCGCGCCTGGATCGCCAGGAACGCCAGGATCACCAGTACCCTCTGCCAAACCTACCCATGCGGCCTCTGCCCCAGCGACCGCACCGGTTGCGCCGGTCGCGCCGGCCGCACCGGTCGCACCGGTCGCACCGGTTGCGCCGGAAAATGAAACCTGGCGTCAAAGGTTTTTGGCCCTTGATCCGATCTGGGGCGAGGCGGCGACCTGGGCCGTGTTTGAACGCAATCAATCGCATTACACCTGGTTTTATAGCCTGACCGCGCTTGACCTGACCCGCGACAGCAGCACTGGCCGGGTGATACGCGCCAGTGACGAGCAAGCGATTTATCTGCGGATTTTGGGGCGGACTTTGTGGATTGCGAGTTTGGTCACGGTGGCGACGTTGCTGCTGGGGTTTCCGGTGGCTTATGTGATGACGGTGGTGCCGCCGGTTTGGGGGCGGTGGCTGATGTTGTTGGTGTTGTTGCCGCTGTGGACATCTTTGTTGGTGCGCACGACGGCCTGGGTGGTGTTGCTGCAATCCGAGGGGGTGATTAATGCGTTTTTGCTGTCGACCGGCCTGGTGACCGAGCGGGTGCAAATGATTTTCACCCGTTTTGGCACTTTGGTGGCCATGACTCACATCCAATTGCCGTTCACCCTGTTGCCGATTTACAGCGTGATGCGGACGATTTCCGGGGCGCAATTGCGGGCGGCGCGGTCGCTGGGCGCACCGCCCTTGGTGGCCTGGTGGCGGATTTACGCGCCGCAAACCGTGCCAGGCGTGGTGGCGGGGGGGTTGATGACATTCATATTATCCCTGGCCTATTACATCACCCCGGCCCTGGTCGGCGGGCCGAATGACCAAATGATGTCGAATTTTATCGCCACCTTTATCAACCGCGATTTGAATTGGGGCCTGGCGGCGGCGTTAAGCACGTTGTTGTTGGTGGTGATTTTGATTTTATATTGGGTATTTTTGCGCCTGGTGGGGTGGGAGCGGATCAAATTGGGGTAGGTTTTTCGTATTGCTGGGGAGAAGGTCTCATGCGCCAGAAAATGATAATTTTTGTGTTAATAGTCGTCGCCGGGATGATTGGGGTTGGAGACGGCCGGGCGAAAGAATTTCAAGGATTAAAGGAAATACGCCGCCAAGAACCATTGAACCGGCCAGGAATTGAAAAATCGGTCAAACGGGTTAATAATAGCCTGGAAATAACCGCATCAAACGGAAAGAAGATTATTTATACCGATGGTGCGTGTGAAGACGTGGATGGCATGGATTGTAACTTTTATATTTTCCTTAAATCATTTAAGGATGCCCATGCCTTGATTGTTCAGCAATATTATTATGAAGGAAATATTTATTATTGGATTGATGATCGTACCGGCGAGGTCACCGAATTGCCAGACATGCCTCAGCTTTCGCCGTCGGGGAAAAAATTCGCCTTGGTAAATAGCAGTGAAGCCGACGGATATTTTGCCGGCATTGCAATATGGAGTTTAGAGTCCGGCAAGCCAGTAATGGAATGGGGATACGAAGGTGAACACCACCTGTATTCTTTCATTCTTTGGGAAAATGATGACACGATTTATATTACCAAAAACGATTATGTCAATGAAAATGGAGAATCTTTCATCCCACTGAAACCGGTCGAAGTCCTACGGGTGGTGCGTGTGCCGGAATGGCATATTGAGGGGTTGCCCGAAGCGTCAAAATAATATGACGCGGCGTATGGCGGGGTTTATAGGGTTTGTAGGGTTTTCATCGCCTATCGTTCGATAGCGGATTCGGTCGGGGTAGGTTTTAACGAATGATGGGGGGAAATGTCATGCGCCGGAAAATTATTATTATTGCCGCAATTTTGGCTGCCTTTGGTGTCGGTGTTGGGGCAGGTATAATGGGGTATCGCGGGTACCACAAAATTGCCCTTCCCGAAAATATAGGGGCAGAATCGTCCCCGCAAGATGAGGATCAAACTGCAGATAATTCAAGTCCATCAAATGCCGAATGTAAAGACCAAGCCTTAAAAGAGTGGACGTCCCAAGAAAGCATAAACATGGCGGGCGTTGAGAAACAGGTAAAACGCATAAATAACAGACTTGAATTGAACGCATCGAGTGGAAAAAAGATTATATTTACTGATGGTGTTTGTAAAGGCGGTGAAGGGACAGATTGTAATCGTTTTTCTTTTTACAAACATTTCAATAATGTCCATGCCTTTATCGTTTATGAAAGACTTTACGAAGGCATGATTTATTATTGGGTTGATGATCGCACCGGCGAGGTCACCAAATTAGAGGACAATCCGCAGCTTTCGCCATCAGGAAAAAAATTCGCTTTGGTCAATGGGAGTGAAAGCGATGAATATTTTAGCGGTATTGAAATATGGAGTTTAGAATCCGGCAAGCCTGTAAAGGAATGGACGAACCCGCAATACGCTTTTTATTCATTCGTCATGTGGGAAAATGACGACACGATCGTTGTGACTCGCGATGAATCGGGCAACGACAATGGAGAGTTTTTCAGCACGATAAAACCAGTCGAGATTCTGCGTTTGTTACGGCGACCGGAATGGCATCTTGAAAAAATCCCGTCACCGTAATGTTGAGAAATTGGTAAAGTGAGCGTCATTACCCACCGCCGCT
>JASGCR010000047.1:4656-4904 GCA_030054015.1 Candidatus Symbiobacter sp.
CTAAGTAGAGCGTCAAAAAAATAGCGTCATTACCCACCGCCGCTCTAAGTAGAGCGTCAAAAAAATAGCGTCATTACCCACCGCCGCTCTAAGTAGAGCATCAAAAACAGAGCGTCATTACCCGCCAAAATATCCGTGCAACGGATGTTTTGAGTCGGGTAATCCCCCAGGCGTATTATTCCCCAAAACTCCTGGGGGATTACCCGACTGATTTATGCCGCTTCGCGGCAAAAATCTGCGGGTAATGA
>JASGCR010000047.1:5004-11001 GCA_030054015.1 Candidatus Symbiobacter sp.
CGCTCTTCCTTTTTGACGCTCTTCCTTTTTGACGCTCTTCCTTTTTGACGCTCTTCCTTTTTGACGCTCTTTAGTCTGCAAGCTGGGGAATGACGTGCGCAACACGAGCGATGAAAAAGCTGACCGCTCGGCACGTTGCCGCGCTCGGCACGTTGCCGCGCTCGGCACGTTGCCGCGCTCGGCACGTTGCCGTTAGTCCCCGCCCGGCACGTGTTTGCTCCAAAATTCTTTGACTTTGGCTAAAAACCCATCATGTTCGGGCGAAGATGTGCCGTGGCCGGTCGCGGCGGCGAAATTTTGCAGCAATTCAATCTGTTGCGGCGACAGATTGACCGGCGTTTCGACCGTGATTTCAATGAATAAATCGCCGCGCTGACTGGAATTCAGCACCGACATGCCCTTGCCGCGCACCCGAAATTGCGAGCCGGTTTGGGTACCCGCCGGAATTGCCACCCGCGCCCGGGTGCCATCAATCGAGGGGACTTCGATTGATCCCCCCAGGGCGGCGGTGGTCATCGGAATCGGTGCGCGGCACAATAAATTCGCCCCATCGCGGCCAAAAATTTTGTCGGGCTTGATCGCCAAAAATATATAAAGATCGCCTGCCGGTGCGCCCCCAAGGCCAGCCTCGCCCTCGCCCGCCATGCGGATGCGGGTGCCGTCCTCGACGCCGGGGGGGACTTCGACGGTCAAAATCCGTTCCTTGCGCACCCGCCCGGCCCCGCGGCATTCGGGACAGGGCGTCTCAATCACCCGCCCCATTCCTTGGCAGGCCAAACAGGTGCGTTCAACCGTGAAAAATCCCTGTTGGCTGCGGACTTTGCCCTGGCCCTGGCAGGTGGGGCAGGTACGCGGTTTGGTGCCAGGGGCGGTGCCCTGGCCGTCGCAGGTGGTACAGCTGACCGGATTGACCAATTCGATTTGGGTTTTTTTGCCAGCAAAAGCTTCGCCGAGGGTGAGTTCCAAATCAAAGCGCAAATCGCTGCCCCGTGCGCCGCCGCCACCGCCGCGCTTGCCGCCCATAAATTCACCGAACATTTCGCCAAATATATCGGAAAAATCCTGGCCAAAATGAAATTCAAAGCCACCCGCCTGGCCGCCGCGCGCCCCGCCGCCAGGGCCGCCATTTTCGAACGCACTCATGCCAAAACGGTCATAGGCGGCGCGTTTTTGCTCGTCCTTTAACACGTCATAGGCTTCGTTGATTTCTTTGAATCGTTGCTCGGCTGTGGCATCGCCTGGATTGCGGTCGGGATGATACTGCATCGCCAATTTGCGATAGGCGCGTTTCAGATCATCCGCCGAGGCATTGCGCCCCACTTCCAAAACATCGTAAAAATCTTTTTTATTGGACATTTTTTTCGGGTGCCTTGAAGAGAGACATTCAGATAAGGAGTTTTTAGCAGAAGTTAAGAGCCAGGGTTTGAAAAAAATTTATGGTCTTTACGGACTCTCTCGACCAATCTTAAGTTCGGCAAGGGTTTTTAGCAAATATTCCATCGGGCGGTCGCCCTTCATGCTGTTACACGCCCCGCACAGCAATTGAAGATTGGCGGGTTCATCCCCACCCCCTTTGGCGCGCGGGATAATGTGGTCAACCGTGAAATTGCGGAACGGAAAATGATAACCGCATCCGGCGCAATTGCCCAGTTGTTTGCCATAAAGTTCCTGTTTTAACACCCGTGGCGGGTCGATGGCGGCCAGGGGGCGGCTGGGCAGATCGGTGCGAAACAGAATCTCGTCAATGCGATGGATTAAATTGGGTTGGTCCAAAAATTCCTTTTGCAGGCGGATGCGCACCAGGTCAAAGGCCTTTTGCGACACATCAATGCCAATCCAATTGCGCCCCAGTTTTTCGGCGGCAACACAGGTGGTGGCACAGCCGCAAAACGGGTCAAGCACAGTGTCGCCTTCATTGGACGATGCCGTAATAATCCGATTTAACAAAGCCAAGGGTTTTTGCGTGGGATAGCCCACCCGTTCACGCGCCTGGGAATTGATCACCGAAATTTCCCACCAATCTGGCATATTCCCGCCAGTGGTTTCTTCCTCGGTTGCGATTTGGAGCCGTCTCCCATCCTCGGTATAGCTAGAAATTTGTTTCTTTCCCTTCCACCGTTTTTCTGTTCCTTTTGAGATTGGGGCAATTTGTGGATTAAAGAGATTATCTTTTGATTTGCTGTAAAAGAGAATCACATCGTGGTTGCTGGAAAATTGTTTCTGTTTGACCGACCATTTGCGATAACACCAAATGATTTCATTGCGAAAATTTTCCTCGCCGAAAATGGCATCCATTGTCAGTTTCAGATAAGCCGCCATGGTTGGGTCGCAATGCAAATAGATAGAGCCGCTATGGTTAAGAATTCTTTTTAATTCGATCAGTCGCACCGCCATATAGGCCAAATAGGCAAAATTTTTGCGGTAACCCGCCTCGTACACCCCATTCAAAATGGCATAAAGTTGTGGGTTTTTATCGGCAATGAGTCCCAGCCATTCAATTTTAAGATCGGCCTCTGACCAGGTGTCTTTGAACGATGCTCCCTCGGCCTGGGTGCCAATCGGCGCGTGATATGTGCGATTGGAATTAAACGGCGGATCAAGATAGACCAAATCCACCGACTCGTCCGTCATCATCCGCAAAACATCAAGATTGTCGCGGCAAAATATCGTGCGTTTCAATTGGGTGGGGGTGAGAGTCGTCATCGCGGTTAAGGCCTAATGTTTAAGCTGATTTTGATGCGCCATGATATTTCATTCCCAGAAAACCCAAACGATACCCCGTGTCCCAAACAATTCCGATTATGGCCTCCCCTTCCTAATCAGGAAGGGGAGGATTAAATCTGGACAACCAACTTAGACAAAATCTACGCTGCCGTGCCTGGCTTTTTGCTGCCATCGACTTCTTCGAAATCGGCATCGACGATTTTGTCGTCTTTGCCGCCCGCGCCCGCCGCGCCGCCATCGCCAAAGCCAGCAGCACCAGCCGCCTCGCCGCCCATACCGCCGCCAGCACCGGCTTTATACATGGCTTCACCGAGTTTCATCGATGATTTCGACAAAGCCTCGGTCTTGCTGCGAATGGCGGCGGCATCATCGCCATTCAAAACCGTTTTTAAGGCCGCAATATCGCCCTCGACCGCCAATTTGTCGGCGGAGGAGATTTTATCGCCATGATCCGCCAAATTCTTTTCCGACGAATGGAGCAAAGCCTCGGCCTGGTTGCGGGCTTCGACCGTTTCGCGTTTCTTTTTATCCTCGGACTGATGGGCTTCGGCTTCTTTGACCATTTTTTCGATTTCGGCGTCGTTCAATCCGCCCGAAGCCTGGATACGGATTTGCTGTTCCTTGCCGGTGGCTTTGTCTTTGGCCGAGACATTGACGATGCCATTGGCATCAATGTCGAATGTCACCTCGATCTGCGGCACCCCGCGCGGGGCCGGGGGCAAGCCCAACAGGTCAAATTGCCCCAGTAATTTATTATCCGCGGCCATTTCGCGCTCGCCCTGGAACACGCGGATGGTGACGGCGTTTTGATTGTCCTCGGCGGTGGAAAAGGTTTGGCTTTTCTTGGTCGGGATGGTGGTGTTGCGTTCGATCAAGCGGGTGAACACGCCGCCCAAAGTTTCAATGCCAAGCGACAAAGGCGTGACATCCAACAACAAGACATCCTTGACCTCGCCTTTTAAGACCCCGGCCTGGATGGCCGCGCCAATGGCGACCACTTCGTCGGGATTGACGCTGCGATTGGGTTCTTTGCCAAAAAATTCTTTTACTTTTTCGATGATTTTGGGCATCCGCGTCATGCCGCCGACCAAAATCACCTCGTCAATTTGGCTGGTTTTGACATCGGCATCGCGCAAAGCGGCTTGGCAGGGGCCAATCGTGCGCTGCACCAAATCTTCGACCAATTGCTCTAATTTGGCCCGCGACAATTTGATGTTCAAATGTTTGGGGCCGGTTTGATCGGCGGTGATAAAGGGAAGATTAACCTCGGTCTGTTGCGCCGAGGAGAGTTCGATTTTGGCCTTTTCCGAGGCTTCTTTCAGCCGTTGCAGGGCGAGGCGGTCTTTGCGCAAATCGATGCCGCCGGATTCTTTGCGGAATTCATCGGCCAGATAATCAATGATGCGTTTGTCGAAATCTTCGCCGCCCAGGAAGGTATCGCCATTGGTCGATTTGACTTCAAACACGCCATCGCCGATCTCTAATATCGACACGTCAAAGGTACCGCCGCCCAAATCATAGACGGCGATAATGCCACTGCCTTTTTTCTCTAAGCCATAAGCCAGGGCGGCGGCGGTGGGTTCATTGATGATGCGCAACACCTCAAGCCCGGCGATTTTACCGGCATCGCGGGTGGCTTGGCGTTGCGCGTCATTGAAATAAGCGGGAACCGTGATCACCGCTTCCGACACTTTTTCGCCCAAATAAGATTCGGCGGTTTCTTTCATTTTTTGCAGAACATAGGCACTGATTTGCGAGGGCGCATATTTATCGCCGCGCGATTCGACCCAGGCATCGCCATTATCGCCTTTGACAATGCGAAACGGCGACGAATCCCGTTCTTTGGCGACGATTTTATCGTCATAACGCCGCCCAATCAGCCGTTTAATCGCGTAAAAGGTGTTTTCATGATTGGTGACACCTTGGCGTTTGGCGGCCTGGCCGATCAAACGCTCGCCCGATTCACTAAAAGCCACCATCGAGGGGGTGGTACGCATCCCTTCGCTGTTTTCGATGACTTTAGCGGTCTTGCCTTCCATCACGGCCACGCAACTGTTGGTGGTGCCGAGATCAATTCCGATGACTTTTGCCATATTTATCCTCATTCCGTTAAGCGAGCAAATGCGGGCCCCAATATAACCTTCCGCCAACCAGGCGGTCGGTTTGGCAACCCGCAACACCCCCTAATAAATGCCGCAAATCCGAGGAACCGTAAAAGATTTACCCCAAAAAATGTGACCCGTTGGTTAAAGCGATTAACGGAGACGGGCCAAGACCCAAAATTTAGGCCCGCCGCCGTTAATTATATTATCTCTGTCATATGTAGGGAGCCAGGCCGTCTAGGGCAAGGCTCTCAACCCGGTTGATGTTTAATTTTTTCCTTTAAGGCAAGAATCCTTTGCAGTTATTTGAAAGATCGGGTTTTAACCTACAAAAAACCTATGCCGAGGTGTCAAGCCGCGCCCCCTTGGCCACCCCAACCATGGCCGGCCGCAACAAGCGATCAAACACCACATAGCCAGGTTGTAAGACCTGCACAATCGTGCCGTGGGCTTGGTTGGGGTCGGGAATTTCAAAGGCGGCTTCGTGGAAATTGGGGTCGAAGATTTCGCCCAAGGGATCAAGGCGTTTAATCCCGCGTTTTTCAAACGCCGCCAAAAGTTCGCGCTCGGTGGCGGCCACGCCGGTGAGCAGGCTTTTTAATTTTTCATCCTTGATGTCGCCTTCGGGTACCGCATCGAGGGCGCGGCGCAAATTATCGGCCACCCCGATCAAATCCTTGGCCAGGGCGGAAATGCCGTAACGCATGGCATCCTCGCGCTCACGTTCGGCGCGGCGGCGGGCATTTTCGGTCTCGGCCAATTGGCGCAGCAATTGGTCTTTGTGGGTCGCCACTTCGCTTTCCAATTCCGACACACGCTGAATGGCGTGATATAGGCGCGATTCGACTGAATCGCCATCGCGGGATTCGGTGGCCTCGTCGCCTTCATCGAGGGCGGGATCATTCTTGTCACTATTGGTCACTTTTTTATCCTCAGAGATCGAACGGCTCTATAGCATTTTCTATGAACCGACGCAGTCTTTTATTTACGCCAAAGCGCAAATATAGGGATTGGATCGGGTCGCCGCAAGATCGTATTTTCCTCTCCGTGGTGATAAAAATGAATCGGGCAAAAATTTGCCGTAAATATACCTACCTTCGCCTTTACGCCCCGCCTTTCCTAAGGAAGGTCTGAATAAGGCGAAAAAATCTCTGACCCCCCCTTCCTGCTT
>JASGCR010000339.1 GCA_030054015.1 Candidatus Symbiobacter sp.
ATTGCTTCGCGGGCGTAAACGCCCGCTCGCAAATGCCACTTTTTTTGTTTTTGAGGCTTATTCAATCCTCCCCCAAAACCCAACCAACCACAAATTTACCGCAATGCCGTTAAGGAGTATTTCCCATGTTTGACTACGAAATTTTTCGCCTGATTTGGTGGGGGTTGCTGGGGGTGTTATTGACCGGCTTTGCCCTGTTGGATGGGTTTGATTTTGGCTCGATGGCCCTCATGCCGTTTTTGGGCAAAAATGACGAGGAACGCCGCGTTATTATCAACACCGTCGGGCCAGTTTGGGAAGGCAACCAAGTCTGGCTCATTTTGGGCGGCGGGGCCATTTTTGCCGCCTGGCCGGCCATATATGCGGTGGCGTTTTCCGGCTTTTATCTGGCGATGTTTTTGGTGCTGTGCGCGTTGATCTTGCGGCCAGTATCGTTCAAATATCGCAGCAAATTGCCAACTGCCAAATGGCGGCGCAATTGGGATTATGGCCTGCTGATAAGTGGCGCGGTGCCGCCGGTGATTTTTGGCGTCGCGGTCGGCAATGCCTTGCTGGGGGTGCCATTTGAATTTGATGACACGATGCGCATGAATTACACCGGGTCGTTGTTGGATTTGCTCAATCCCTTTGCAGTGATGGTGGGGCTGGTGAGTTTGACGATGATGCTCACCCAGGGCGCGACCTGGCTCGCGGTCAAGACCGAGGGGGCGGTGGGAGAACGCGCCAAACGCGCCGCCTTGCGCTTTAGTCTGGTGACGATGCTGTTGTTCGTGGCGGTCGGAATTTGGGTCAAAATTTCCGGTCTGGGCTATCACATCAGCAGTGCGATTGATTTTAACGGCCCCTCTAACCCCACGCTGAAAACCGTGACGGCGGGAGGCGGCGAATGGTTCGCCAATTTTGCCGCCATGCCGGTATTGTGGCTCGTGCCAGCTTTGGTGATATTGGGAACAATTATTGTGCAATGGGCTATCCGGGTTGGCAAGCCTTTGCTTGGCTTTATCGGCAGCTCGCTGTCGATCATTGGCGTGGTGTCGACGGCGGGGGTGGCGATGTTTCCGTTTTTGCTGCCATCATCACTTAATCCCAATATGTCGCTGACCGTGTGGGATGCCTCCTCCTCGCACACGACCTTGATTGTGATGACGATTGCGAGTCTGATTTTCGTGCCGATTGTGCTGGGCTATACCGCCTGGGCCTATAAAATCATGGCGGGCAAGGTCACGGCGGCCTATATCAAAGAACAGTCTGACAGTGTCTATTAATCCGGATCATCATAGGGGCAGAAAATGTGGTATTTTAGTTGGATTTTGGGCTTGGGCCTCGCGGCTTCCTTTGCCATACTTAATGCGTTGTGGTTTGAATTAGAGGCGGATACGCATAAATAAGGGGAGAACGCTCATTGGCGGCGGGCGAGCGGGTGCTTTTGCGTGACCAAATGGCGCAAGGACGGGTTGCTCACATGGGTGTAAATCTCGGTGGTGGCGATGCTGGCATGGCCGAGCATTTGCTGCACCGCCCGTAAATCGGCTCCGCCTTCCAAGAGATGGGTGGCAAAAGCGTGGCGCAGCACATGCGGCGAGACCAGGCGCGGATCGATTCCGGCAGCGCGGGCTAAATTTTTGAGCCACAGGCCGATTTGCTCCCGCGCCACCGGTTTTGCCGCATTATGGGCGGCGGGAAACAGCCACAGCGACTCGCCCGCCCGCACATTCAGCCATTTTGCCACCGCCTGGCGCGACGCATCGGTTAAGGGGATCATGCGCTCGCGCCCGCCTTTGCCGCGCACCACAATCGCATCGCTGTCACGGCCAAAATCCGCCACCCGCAGATTAATAAGTTCCGAGACTCGCAAGCCCGATCCCCAGAGTAATTCGATAATGGCGGACATTCTGGCGGCGTGAATCGCCCCGGTTTCGCCGGTTGCGCCGGCAACGCCGCCATCTTGTTCGGTCGCCGCCGCTGCCGCCATTTTCTCAAGGGCGGCTTGTGAAATTATTTTGGGCAGAGGACGGTGGCGCACCGGCCCGGCGATTAAGCGCGTCGGGTCTTGGGTGATCTCGCCCTCGGAATGGAGAAAGAAATAAAACTGGCGCAGGGCGGTGAGTTTGCGCCCGACGCTCGCGGCGCTTAGGCCGGCCAAATGTTCGAGATAGGCCTCGATCTCGCCCGCCCCCGCCGCCACGAGCGCCAGGCCGCCCGCTTGCTTCGCCAAAAAAAGACTAAAATCGCGCAAATCGCGGCCATAAGCATCTATGGTGTGACGGGCGGCCCCGCGTTCGGCCTGCATCATCGCCAAAAATGCCTCGATGTTCAGACGATCTTGCGGCGGCGGGGGAGCGGATGGGGGCATGTATATTCTGATTCCAAAAGAATCCGCATTATGACCCTCCTTCCTAAGGAAGGTCTGAATAAGTCAAAAATTTATTTACCCCCCCCTTCTTTAGAAGGGGGGGATAGAAAAGCTTGGCGAG
>JASGCR010000340.1 GCA_030054015.1 Candidatus Symbiobacter sp.
TCCCCCCCTTCCTAAGCAGGAAGGGGGGGTCATAAAGCGGAATTCATTTGGAAACGGAGTATATTTTCCCTAAAAGAACTAATTTTGAATCAGGCTCTATGTTCCGGTTTGTGATGCTTTCACTTTGGCGGCGGTAATGATTTGGCGCAGAGTCGCCTCATCCACCGCGCCGCGAATGATCTTGTCGCCAATCACCAGGCCGGGGGTGCCGCGTATGCCCAAACCATCGGCGAGGGAAGCGGTCTTGGCCAGGGCGCGCATAATACGCGGGTCTTTCATGTCCCGTTGCAAGCGGTCAAGATCAAGCCCCACCGCCTGGGCCGCCGCCAAAATATCGCTCGTGGTCAAGCCGCCTTTGAGCGCCATGAGCCGTTCATGCAGCAAAATATCTTTACCGACTCCCTCTTTGCTGACTCCCCCTTTACCGACTCCCCCTTTACTGTCTCCCTGGCCACGGGCGGCCAGAACCGCGCGGGCCGCCATGACCGAGGCTTCGGATAAAATGGGGAATTGTTTCAACACCACGCGCAATTGCGGCTCGGACGCGATCAGTTTTTGCAAAACCGGCTCAAAGCTTTTGCAATAGCCACAGCGATAATCAAAAAATTCGACCAGGGTGATGCTGCCCTCGCGGTTGCCCATAATGCTATCGCCACCATCCTGGAACACGGCTTGGCGTTGATCGGCGAGGAATTTTCGGCTGGCATCCAGGCCAAAAAAATCGGATTGCGCATAATTGGGTTGGCTCGGCACCCCCAGCATCAGCATCACGAGGACGCCCCAGGCGACCGGATTTAACACGCGGCGGCGTTTGGCTAAAAATTTGTACATGGATACTCCGTTTACAAAAAAAATCTGACCTCTCCTTCCTGCTTAGGAAGGGGGGGCGTAAAAAGGTGCGCCTTCATCCGCCGCCATTGCGCAATCGGCGGGCTTGGGTGAGGGTGTCGTCGGCCCGAAGCCAGGCCGGTGACCCATAAGGTAATAATTTGAGGGCGCGGTCACTTAAACGTTCGGCATCCCGAAATCTTTGCTCCAGCAAGGCCCCCTGCGCCAAGGCCCCGCTGGCCAGGCCTTCTTTGCCTTGGGTACCATAGATAATGCCGTAAAGCCGCCACAACATGGCATCATTTTCTTCGATTTTGGCGGCTTCGTTAAGCTGCGCCAGGCCCTCATCATAACGTTGCGGGTCGCCCAATTCAATCATCGCCCGCACATAATCCACCCGCAAGAGCGGCGCATCGGGTTTCAATTTGACCGCTTGCTGCCAGGTCGGCAAAGCCTCGGCCACATGACCATTATCGAACAGAATCTGCGCTTTTAATTCATAAAAATAGGGGTTATTGGGTTCGTCCCGGATCATGTCATCGATGATGTGCAAAGCCCCCGGCACATCGGGCAAGCGGTATTGCGCAATGGCACGGGCATAGCGCGCGGCCAGGCTGGTGTCGGTCGCGGGATAGCGGCGATTAACCTCGGCCAGGGGCAGCAAAAACCCCGCCAATTTTGCCCGCATACGGGCATGAGTTTCGTTAAACCGGGCATCGGCGACATCGGGTTTGCCAGGATGATCTTTGACGAAGGCCTGGATTTCCTCCATCCGCACCGATGACAAAGGATGGGTCAGAAAATACGGATCGGGGGACATATGTTGCGAATCTTGTTGCCACAAAATTTGCATAAATTGCCAGAAACCCTTGGCGGATTGGTTGCTGTTATTGAGGTAAGCCATCCCCGCATGGTCGGCCTGGGCCTCGATGGTGCGGCTAAAGGCCAGATATTGCCGCGCGCCCAAAGTTTGCGAGGCCATCGCCCCCGCCGCCAAAGCCGAGGGGTCTTTGGTGACTATCGCCGCCGCGCCGCCCGCCAAGATCGACAGCAAACTGGTCGCCATCGCGCTGTTGACCGCCTCGGTTTGCCGCAGCAAATGGCCGCCCGCCATGTGACCGGTTTCATGCGCTATCACCCCGATCAATTGCCCCGCATTTTCGGTGCGCAGGATCAGGCCCGAATGCAGAAATAATTTCTGCCCCGCCGCGACAAAGGCATTTAACGAGGGATCGTTGACGATATAGATCGTCACGGCTTTGGGGTCGATGCCCGCCGCTTGCCATATCGGTGTCGCCATCGCCCGCAAATCGGTTTCGATCTCGGTATCGCGCAGCATGGATAATTGCTGGGCATTGGTCGCGCCCGCAACCAGCACCGCGCCCAACAAGCCCACTGCAAGCCACACCCCCCGCCAGTTGCGGCGGATCACGGTAGCGATAAAGAGGATTGTATGGTTCATTTGCGGCCTTAAAACAAGGAAGGTCTGAATAAGTACCAAGGAGCGTCAAAAAAAGCGAGCGTCAAAAACGGGAGCGTCATTACCCGCCAGACTGCAAGCGGGAATCCGCTTGCAGTCTGGCGGGTAATCCCCCAGGCGTATTATTCCCCAAAACTCCTGGGGGATTACCCGACTCGCCTTATTC
>JASGCR010000341.1 GCA_030054015.1 Candidatus Symbiobacter sp.
GGGATTACCCGACTCGCCTTATTCGTTCCACGAATAAGGCGGCGGGTAATGACGCCCTTCCTTCTTCCTTCTTCCTTCTTCCTTCTTGCCTCTACCCTCAACCCTCAACTCTCATACCTCTATCCTGTCCGAGCCAAACATGTCCAACCCGTCGCACCGCCCGATCTTTCACTTTGTCACCCCCGATCCGCACCCCAGCCCGTTTGATGTGAATATGGCGGTGGATGCCGGGTTTCATGTCACATGCTACACCCATGTCAGCCTGGCCGAGGTGACGGGCCTAGCCCAGGATGCGGTGTTCTCGCGCCCGCCGGATGCGGCACCTTTTACCTGTCTGTTTATTGGCGGGCGGCAAATTGGCTTGGCGATGGATATGTTGGCGGCGGTTAAAGCGGCCTGTGTGCCGCCTTTTACCATTTCGGCTTTTGCCGACCCGTCGGGAGCCTTTACCACCGCCGCCGCACTGATCGCCGCGATTGAGGGCAAATTGCGCCCGCATCACGGCACCCTTAATGGCAAAAAACTGGCGATTTTTGGCGGGCGCGGTGTGGTCGGCGGTCTGGCTGGCGTGATTGCGGCGCGTCAGGGGGCGCGGGTGACTTTGGTGGGTCACAGCAGCCTGGCCTCGGTGGCGGAACGGGCGGCGGAATATCTGCATTATTTCCAAGTCTCCCTGGCCGTCGCCGATGGCGGCAGCCCAGCCCAACGCGCCGCGATTTTGGCCGAGTGCGAGATTGTGATTGCTGCCGCCCGCGCCGGGGCCCAGGTGCTCACCGCCAGCGAGATCAAAGCGGCTAAAAATTTGCTGGTCGCCGCCGATTGCAATGCGGTGCCACCGGCCGGGATTGACTCCGTGGGCGTGTTTGATGATGGTGTGCCGATTCCAGGTCATGAAAACCGGGCATTGGGTTTGGGAGCTTTGGCGGTGGGCGGCATTAAATTCCGCACCCAACATGCCATGTTGCATGATCTGGCCTTTGGCGGGGTGGCGCGGCATTTTGATTTTACCGATGCGCTCGATTTTGCCCGCCAAATGGTGGCGCATAAATAATGGTTGCGCATAAATAATGGTGGCGCATAAATAATGGTTGCACATAAATAATGCCAGAACGTGAATTGCCGTCGGTATTGATTGTCTCCCATGCCGGACGGGGGTTGGCGGCGGCGGCGCGTCATCATGCGGCCAGCATCGCGGTGATCGATTTATTTGCCGATGATGATCTGGCGGAATTGGGCGCGGTGGCGTACAAGATTGCCGCCCATGCGTCGCCATCGGAAATTGGCGCGGCGGCTCAGGCGGCGGCCTGGCGATTAATGCCGACCTCTGAGATCGAGATTGGCTTTGGCTCGCTTGATTTATTTGTTGCCCCCATCCAAGCCATTATCGCAGAATTTTTGTCCGATTGGGCGCGGCGAACGGGCGTGACTTTGCGGATTTTGGGCAATGATGCGGCCACCCGCCAACGCGCCAGTGATGTTTGGTCGTTACCATCGGTTATCGCCAAAATTGGCGCAAAATATGGGGTGACTCTGCCGCCAACGCGAAACACCCCCCCCGATGATGCGACCGGTTGGTTACGGAAACCCCGTTTTAACCATGCCGGGGGGTATGGGATTGATTGGATTGCCGCGCCCGCCCGGCATGAATGTTATTGGCAAAAATTCGAGGCCGGGCGGGTTTTTGGTGTCAATTTTGCCGTCTCATCGGAGGGCGGGGTGGCTGTGCTTGGCTTGGTGGAAAATTTTACCGACCCGACCGCAGACGCGCCCATGCGGTGGGGTGGCATTGCCGGCTGGGCGCAGCCGACGGGTTTGGCGACGGACTGGCTGCCTGCTTGCTGTCGCGGCCAGGATTGGGTGGAAATTTGCCGTCATATCGCGGCTGAATTTTCGCTGACCGGCTTAAATGGGATGGACATTATTGCCGCCCCATCAGGCGAGATTTTTGTCCTAGAGATCAATCCGCGCCCCACCGCCGCCTCAGCTCTGTGGCAAGATCAGGCGGGTTGGTTGTGGCGGCTGCATCACGGCGAGGCGATTCCCCTCTCCCTCACGCGGCAAAATTACGGTCGGGCCAAGGCGATTCTCTATGCCGCGCAAGCGACCATGATCGCCGAGAATTTTATCTGGCCTGATTTCTCCCACGACCACAGCCCGCCTGGCCTTATCGCGGCAGGACAACCTATTTGTTCGATTGAAACCCAAGCGGCGACCCCCTTGCAGGCCTGGCACAATGCCCTGGTCGCAAAAACGGCCCTGGCGCGACGGTTAGGGAAGGCGTGAGTAAAGTCCTCCTTTTGCCAAAAGAGCGGCGCATTTGCGAGCGGGCGTTTACGCCCGCGAAGCAATCCAGAAAAATCTGGCAATTTCAGGATGCTACTGGATTGCTTCGCGGTTGCGACGCAACCGCTCGCATATGTGGATGGCTCTCCTTTGGCAAGATGTTTTTTTGTCATG
>JASGCR010000342.1 GCA_030054015.1 Candidatus Symbiobacter sp.
AGCGCGGAGCATTCTAACCTCAGAATGACACTCTTAGGACTTGTTCAGAGGTTCCTTTAGCACCTTAGATCGTCAATTCCCGCCCAAAGCAACGTTGGTAATATTCGGCCAAGATGGGATATTCGGCTTCGTCGCATTTATTCAAGAAGGTCACCCGAAATCCATAAGCCAAATCGCCAAAAATCATCGCATTTTCGGCCCAGGTGATCACGGTACGCGGCGACATGACGGTGGAAATATCGCCCGCTTTGAAGCCAATGCGGGTGTGTTCGGCCATCGCCACCATTTGCGCAATCGTGCCGCCCAGCGATTTTTCATCAAATTCCGCAAGTTTGGCGCGGATAATCGCTTCCTCGGTCTCGTGCGGCAGGTAATTCAGGCGAGCGACGATGCTCCAGCGATCCATTTGCCCCTGGTTGATTTGTTGGGTACCGTGATACAGGCCGGACGTGTCGCCCAATCCCACCGTATTGGCAGTGGCAAACAGGCGAAAATAGGGATGCGGCCGCAAAATGCGATTTTGATCGAGTAAGGTTAATTTCCCCTCAACCTCTAACACACGTTGAATGACAAACATGACATCGGGACGACCGGCATCATATTCATCAAACACCAACGCCACCGGATTTTGCAGTGCCCAAGGCAGAATCCCTTCACGGAATTCGGTGATCTGGCGGCCTTCTTCGAGGACAATGGCATCTTTGCCGATCAAATCAATGCGGCTAATGTGAGAATCTAAATTCACCCGCACGCACGGCCAGTTGAGCCGGGCCGCCACTTGTTCGATATGAGTCGATTTGCCGGTGCCGTGAAAGCCCTGGATCATCACCCGCCGATTATGGGAAAAACCCGCCAATATCGCCAGAGTCGTATCGGGATCGAAGCAATAAGTCGGATCAATTTCCGGTACGTAATCGGTGCGAATTTTAAAGCCAGGTACGTTTAAGGATTTGCCCTTTAACCGATCCGCCGGCAAGTTAAAAATTGACGCACCATCCATCACCACATGCGCATCCGCCAATTGATCGGCGAGACTCTTCCCTTGGGCGGCCATCGGCGATGGCGGCGAAATTATGGGTTGTTTCTTTGCGGAATCTTTCACAATTTTACCTTTCGTGGCAAAAAAAGTCATAACCATCATCATCCGGCACCCAGGGGGTGAAAAAGCCGACGCAGCAAATGATAATCGGCAATCACCTGTTTTAGACGTTCTTCGGCTGCTTTGTCACCCAAATTGGCATCGGGATGGTGAATTTTTACCAGTTGCTTAAAACGCGCTTTCAGGCTGGCCTCGCTAAAGGGCGGTACCAGACCAAAAAAATTGAGGGCGCGCTTGGTCGCCAGTTCGGTGCCATGGCGTCCCCCCGGCGGGGCCTGGTCCTGGCGCGACTCCTGCTCGCGGTCATAAGACCGATCCGCGCTGGCTTGGCGAAAAAGATCAAACGGATCGGAAAATTTGGCCCGGAAATAGGACGGGTTCCCGTTGGGTGGTGTCCCGGCCTGGCTTGTACCGGTTTGGGTGGCCGCATCGTCGCCAAAATAAGCCCGCGCCGCCTCCTTGGCATAGCCCGGAGCGAGACCAAAAACCCAACTGGGACGGTTCCAGGTCATATCGGACACCAAGGCCAATTCGATTTCTTCGGGTTTCATGCCGGCGTAATAATCCCATTTGCGGTTATATTCACGCACATGTTCAAGGCAAAACCAATAATAGTCGCGCAATTTATCGCGTGATTGCGGCGCGGGATATTTCCCCTCCTCATGGCATTCTGGGTGGTCGCACCGATGCGAGGTTCTTGCTGTTTCTATCATAACATTAACGACTAATATCTTGCATTTGGCGAGTAAACTCATTAATGGGCTTGATCATGCGAAAACTCTGAACCCGTCAGTCACTTTATCATAAAACCGCCAGGATCATATCATGGAAAGACCGGAGCCAACACCAAATTCAGCCGCCGCGTCCGCCCCGCCAGGCGAAATTGGGATGCGGCCCCAAACCCCCATCGCGGCGGCTTTGCATGACCGCTTGTGCCATGAATTTGCCCCCACCCGGCTTGAAATTATCAACGATTCAGAACAGCACGCCCATCATGTGGCCATGAAACAAGCGCACGCGGGCAAAACGCACCCAAAGGGGCGGGAGACCCATTTTCGGGTCGTCATGGAGTCGGAAAAATTGCGCGGTTTGTCTCGATTGGCTTGCCACCAATTGGTTTATAAAATATTGCAACCTGAAATCGCTTTGGGCATTCACGCCCTAAGCCTAGAGCTGCGCGCCCCCCATGATCCGGCGTGAAAGCCAGTAATAAGGAAATCTGACCAGGGGAGACCAATTTATTTAATTTATACTCTGTGTCCTAAAGGAAGGTCTGAATAAGTCTAGTTTTACCCCCCCTTCTTTAGAAGGGGGGGATA
>JASGCR010000343.1 GCA_030054015.1 Candidatus Symbiobacter sp.
TTACCCGACTCGCATGATCCGTTTCACGGATCATGCGGCGGGTAATGACGCTCTTTTTTTAACGCTCTTTGGTTGCGCGGCGGGTAATGACGCTCCACTTTTTGGCAATAATATTTCTGCGAGTAATAACGCATCATTGCCTGCGGTCAGGCCGTGCCTGCGGTCAGGCTGTGCCGTGGCGGTGGGAGTCCAGCACTTCTCCTTTGATGCGATAGGATTTGCCGCGAAACACGGCGACCAAATGTTGGTGCTGGTTGGTGATCACCACCTCGTACAAACCGGTGCGGCCTGAGGCGTGAATTTCGCGGGCGACACCGCGCAAATGATCCCCCAGCCGCCCTGGGGTAATAAAATCGATGCTGCAATCCAGGGCCACATTGACCTGGTTGCGGCTGTTACAGGCAAAGGCGAAACAGGAATCGCCAAAATGGAACAGCACGCCGCCATGGCAAGTTTGGTGGCCATTTATCATATCGGCGCGGATGGTCATCGCCAGGGTGGCGGTGCCGGGGCCGATTTGTTCGATCTTCATGCCCATGGCTTGGCTCGATTGGTCATGAGCGAACAAGGCGGCGGCGCAGGCCTCGGCCAATTCTTGCGGATCGCTGGGGACGGGGCGGGGCGGTGTATGCGGGCGGGCGGCTGAGTTATCCATAGAATTTTTCCGATCTTTCGGCAAGCAATTGAAGCCAAATGGCGGTACGATAGCGTTCCTCGCCATAATAATCACGCAAATTGCGCATAAAATTGAGCAAACGTGGCAATCCCCAATCATCCGCCAGGGCCAAGGGGCCAATCGGATAATTGGCTCCTTTTTGCAAAGCGAGATCGAGGGTGGCCGCATCACAGACGCCTTGTTGAATCATTTGGGCGGCTTCGTTGATGATCATCGCCCACACCCGCATCACCACCAGGCCCGGCACATCCGCCACCACCGTTACGGCAAATCCTGCCTGACGCAGCAATCTTATCATATTGGCGAGGGCATTGGGGTGGCAACTGGCGGCTTTGCTGATCACCAGCCGTTTGGCGGTGGCAATATCGTGAACATAATCAAGCAGCAATGTGTGTTTAACATTATTGTCCTGGGCGCGTTTGGTCGCGCTGCGCCCGTCATTAAGGTGCAAAACCGCAACCCGTCCCTGTTCATCGCGTATGTGCATGACCGAGGCATCTTTGGTGTGGGTATGGCGGATGGACGGAGTCTGCGGCGCATGACCATTGGCCACCAAACGCGCCATAATGGCATGGCTCAGGCGGTCTTCAAGATAGGAACCATCAAAAAAAATCGGCGCGCATCCACCCGTTGGGGGGGCATCCGCTTCAAGCGGCGGCGACGAGACCGCTTGCGGGGCCGCTTGCGGGGCCGCTTGCGAGACCGCTTGGTCATGGTCATAAACATAGAAACCGCGTTGGGTTTTGCGCCCCAGCCAACCGGCCACGACCATCTCGCGCTGGAGCGGCGACGGGCTGTAGCGGCGATCTTGGTAAAATCCTTCATACAAGGCCTGGGTCACGGCAAAATTAACATCTTGCCCCACCAGGTCGGACAATTCGCACGGCCCCATGCGAAACCCCGCCACCTCGCGCATCAGCAGGTCCAGGGTCGGGACATCGACCACCCGCTCGTGCAACAGGCGAAAGCCCTCGCCATAAAAAGGCCGTGCCGCGCGATTGACAATGAACCCAGGGGTGGAGGAACAGGTCACCGTCACTTTGCCGAGAGCCTCTAAACTGGCCGCCATGGCCTCAACCAGGTCCGGCGCGGTTTCGCTCCCGGCAATCACCTCGACCAAGGGCATGATCGGCACCGGATTAAAAAAATGGAGGCCGATGACGCGGCGGCGATGTTCAAGTCCCGCCGCCAAAGCGGTGATCGACAATGCCGAGGTGTTGCTGGCCAAAATAACCTCTGGCGCGACGATTTTTTCTAATTCGGCGAATAAGGCTGTTTTGGCGTCCATTGCCTCGATAATGGCCTCGATGATTAAGGCGCAATCGGCGATGGCGGATAATTTATCAAGGGGGTGCAGGCGGCTTGCGGCTTGGTCGGCGGCGGTGGCGGTGATTTTGCCCTTGGCGGCGCGTTGCGCCAGCCCCTGTTTGATGGTGGTGATCGCTTGGGTGGCCGCCCCGTCTTTGGCATCAAAAATTTTGACGTGATAGCCCGCGACGGCAAAAATTTCGGCGATGCCCCGCCCCATCGCACCCGCCCCGACAATGCCAATGAGATTTTGCGGGGTTAATTTGGGCCATTTTTGCTTCATGGTGACATCCTCCTGGTGGAATGAGGTATATTAGGATTGTTTGATTAAGTCGAGAAATACTTATGACCCCCCCCCTTTCTTAAGAGAGTCTGATTAAGTCGAAAATCTCTTTACCCCCCCTTCTTTAGAAGGGGGGGA
>JASGCR010000344.1 GCA_030054015.1 Candidatus Symbiobacter sp.
TTCCTAAGCAGGAAGGGGGGGTCAGTGACTTTTGCTACTTATTCAGACCTTCCTTTAGAAGGTGGGGTAAAGCTTGACTTATTCGGACTCTCCTTAGGGAACCTCTGAACAAGTCTCAAAAACAAAAAAATGGCATTTGCGAGCGGTTGCATCGCAACCGCGAAGCAATCCAGTAACATCTTGAAATTGCTCGATTTTTCTGGATAAGCGATGCGGCTGCGCCGCTCGCAAATGCGCGTCTCTTGTGGCAAAACAGTGACTTGTTCGGAGGTTCCTTAGGGAAGGTCTGAACAAGTCTCAAAATTCCCAAAACCACCGCGCCGTCCGCGAAGCGGGGCGCAGTTTTATGCGGGATTCAAGGTACCTCTACTGGACGCGGCGGCACGTTGCCGCACTTGTTCTGACCTTCCTTAGGAAGGGGGGGCAAAGATTTTTTTCGCCTTAATCAGACATTCCTTAAAGCAGCTAAGGCAAACCTTCCCACTCAATCCCCCAGTTTCACCATGTCAAGGTCAAGCGCACCGGTTAAATCGCCGGCATTTTCACGCACGCCAGGCAAAGGCGAAAGATGAAAACGGCGGGTGATAAATTTGATGATCGAGGTGGTGTCGTAATAAGTGTGATCGACAAAATGCGGTTTGGCAAAGGGCGAGATAATCACCGCCGGAATGCGCGTACCCGGCCCCCAGCGATCCCCCAATGGCGGCGCAACATGGTCCCAAAACCCGCCATTTTCGTCATAAGTCACAATAATCACCATATTTTTCCATTGCGGGCTTTGTTGCAAGCGACGCACCGTCTCGGCAATATGGGCATCGCCGGACATGACATCGGTATAGCCGGGATGTTGGTTCAAATTGCCTTGGGGTTTGTAAAATGAGACCGGGGGCAGGGTGCCATCCTGAATAGCGCGGGCAAAATCCTCATAATCTTTGAGGTGGCGGGCGCGGTCAATTTTGCCCTGGGGGGTGGTGGGGTCAAAGCGGGAGAAAAAATTAAACGGATGGTGATGCGGTTGAAAATTGGGGCTGGTATCGTTGTAAATCACCGAGCGATCCGCCAAAGCCTGGTGCCAGGCCCCGGCATACCAAGCCCAATCGACTCTTTGCTCCGAAAGCGTGTCGCCCACGGTCTTGATTTGCCCCGAATTTTGCGCGGGCAGGGGGAATTTGCTGCGATCCGCCAGGGCCGGATCACCGCCTGGCGCGGGCGGCGCACCGCTCGGTTGAAAGGGCGGTTGGATGGCATTCACCGCATAATCATCCGGCGTGAGATTTTGATCGGACAAAAATTGCGGCGGGCCGACCATGCTGGACGCGCTGCCGGCGGGCGAGGGTACCAGGCGGGTTCCACTCGCATCCACCAGGCTGTGCCGCGAGGCGGGAGCCAAATCGAAATGCGGCGTACAGGCGCATACCAACCAAAAATGATTTAACAACGATCCGCCAAACGATCCCATAAAGAAATTATCGGCCAGGGTATAGGAAGCGGCGATTTTCCACATTTGCATCGCCGAGCCATCATAATAACCCATCGTGAGTCCCCCGGCATCCGACCAGGCGGCGAATTGGTTATTGGCTCCGTGATTAATTTGCATCTGATTTTGGTAAAAACGATGCACCAAATCCGCCGTTTTTACGCCGGGCGGTACGCCAGGCAAGCCGCCAGGTGGGGCATCAATTTGAAAGGGTTGATTGGGCAGGTTGGCGACAAAATCTAATGCGCCGGTTTTATCGCTCCATACTTTGGGGAGATGCGGCAACAAGGTTACCCCATCGCGGTCAAGCTGGCCGAACGCATTGGGCGGGCGCACGACATTATTGGCGTCAACTAATATGCCATTGGCTCCCGGAAACAACCCGTATAAATTATCGAAACTGCGGTTTTCGGCATAGATGACGACAATGGTTTTGACTTTATCTAATGGATCGGGCGCGGCGGTGATCGTGGCCGCGTTTGCCAGATTGGGCAGGGAAGCGACCAAGATTAAGGTAAAGGCTGCACCGCATAATTTACGCCATATATTTTGTGTATTCATGTTTTGTTCCTTTTGACTATATAAATAACTGATCCGCGCAAGTCGGAGTATTTTTCCGTCGTGATATTTTTTTTAAGGAATTTGGTGGAGCCACGCGGGATCGAACCGCGGACCTCTACAATGCCATTGTAGCGCTCTCCCAGCTGAGCTATGACCCCCAAAAAGGCAAACAACAGTACCTGCTGTCCTCGTGGGCATTTACTATGATATTTTTAACGCCCGTGCAAGCAGTTTTTTTGGTCATGACTCTCATTTTTCCCGAAGCAACCGATCACCTTCAACTTAACACCCCTCAATACTTAAAAGGAAGAGCGTCAAAAAGAGAGCGTCATTACCCGCCGGACTGCAAGCGGATTGCCGCT
>JASGCR010000048.1 GCA_030054015.1 Candidatus Symbiobacter sp.
CAACTCAGACTGCAAGCGGAAATCCGCTTGCAGTCTGGTGGGTAATGACGCTCTTTTTTTTTGGCGTCTCAGTTATAGGGTGTCATTACCCGCCACATTATCCGTTTACGGATAATGTGAGTCGGGGCCTGTCCCCCGCCAATGTCGTAGACATTGGTCGGGGGAAAGCCCCCAGGCGTATTATTCCTTAAAACTCCTGGGGGATTACCCAACTCAGACTGCAAGCGGCAATCCGCTTGCAGTCTGGTGGGTAATGACGCTCTTTTTTTTGGCGTCTCAGTTATAGGGCGTCATTACCCGCCACATTATCCGTTTACGGATAATGTGAGTCGGGTAATCCCCCAGGGGTATTGTTCCTTAAAACTCCTGGGGGATTACCCAACTCAGACTGCAAGCGGCAATCCGCTTGCAGTCTGGTGGGTAATGACGCTCTTTTTTTGCCACTTAATCAGACTTTCCCTCACAAATGAAAAAATCTCACGAAACACTGGGCTGTTCGACTTGGACAATGGTGTCGGTCAGGGCAATCCAGCCCAAAAACCGCTCATACGGGGCGCGGGTTTGGTCAATCACCCGCCGCATGATGATGAGGGTTTGGCGGGCGCCATTGCCGTCGCCCATTTCCCGCCAGGCCAGGGCCAGGGCGGAAAGCGATTTGGCCGCCAGAATCTCGGAATAGCCGGTGGCACGGGTGGCGCGGTTAAAATCATGCGAGGAATCCAGCGCATATTGCCGGGCTTCGGGCAATTGTCGCAACATCGCCGCCCCGCGTGCCAAAAACGCCTCGGCCAGCGCGCGATCAAGCCCATCATTGACACTGCCGAGCAACCGCACCGCGGCATTTTGGTGACGCGCCGCCGTGGCATTATCGCCCAGCCGGACGTAGCCATTGACCAGCGCGAATAAGGCGGCAATGCGTTCGCGGACGCTGCCCAGGGCATTGAGTTTGCCACTGGCATCATCGAGCAATTTCCTGGCATCATCGGGGCGTTGCAGTTTAATCAGCACCCGCGCCAAAAACGGGTAAAATGTCGCCTGCGCCGCCGCATCGCCATTTTGCTGAGCATCGCGTTGCGCAAGATTGACCATGCCCGTCGCGGTTTCGGCATCGCCAATATCGGCAAAGGCCTCGGCCATGATCGCGTAATAAGATGTTTTGCCAAAAGCCGGCGGAGGCGGCTTCTCGCCCTGGGCCGCCGCACTCTCGGCATTGGCGAGCAGATTTTGCGCCATGGTACGCACCTGTTCAACATCGCCAAACCGCGCCAGACTGCGGCAAATTTGCGCCATTGCGTTGGTTTTCCAATAATAATCAAGATTGGACAGGCTGATACTTTGCTCGTAAATGAGCAAGGCCTGGCGCAGCGCGTCACGCGCGGCGGGCGAGGGCGGATGCCGCACCAAGGGCTGCACCACACCAGGCGGCGGTTGCGGGGTGGTTTGGGCCTGAACCGGAGCCGTGCCAAGACCAGCCCAAGCCAAAACCATGAGGGCTGCCACCACCCGCCCGCTCCAGCCCAGCCGCCGCTCGGTCAGACCGGTCGGTTGTGTGGAGATGTTGTGCGTCTGGGGTTGCAAGGGAGGTTTCATCTGCTTATATGTAATCCTGGACATTTTTTTTGCGTGAATAGTAAAGAAAAATTAAGCGAGCAAGCCATGACATTAACACAAAATACGCCAGCAAAGCTTGGATTAATTTTCAATCCGACGATACCCGATAAAGATCGGCCATTATATATTTTTCCGCCGCAGCAACGGGCGATTTTGCGCCTGACGGGGGAGGATCGTTATACATTCCTTAACGGCTTGGTGACCAAGGAAATTTCGCCAAAAGCGTTGGCGCGGGCCGCAACAATCCCCTGCCTGTTTTTAACCCCGCAAGGGCGGTTTGTCCAAGAATTATGGCTGGCCGATTTTGACCAGGCGTTGTGGATGCTCACGGCGGGCGAAAATCTGGCCGATTTTATGGCGCAATTGCTCCGCTATAAATTGCGGGCTAAAATTGCGCTTGAGCATTTGGCGGCGGGACGGGCGGCTTTGTCGTCGCTGGCGGGCGGCGGTTATGCCTGGCATTATGTCCCCGCCGATAGGGTGGCGGAAAGCGCGGCGGTTTCTGATGCGGCACTCTGGCGGGAGTATGAATTGGCTCGGATTCGCGCAACCATCCCCGATGGCGGGCGCGATTTGCTGCGCGGCGAGTCTCATCCTTTGGAATATAATTACGATATTTTGCCGCATCCCGCGATTGATTGGGACAAAGGTTGCTATATGGGACAAGAAGTCACCGCCCGCACCCATTATCGTGGCCTGGTTAAATTTCGGCTATTTACGGTGGAGTTTTCGGAGTTTTCGGCGTTTTCGGAGTTTTCGCCCGATGCGGTTGCGCCGGTTTTTGGGTCAGTGATTACCGACGCAACTGGCACGGAAATCGGTTCGTTATGCACACGGGCGGGGGGTTTTGCCCTGGCTCATTTGCGGGTCGATGCGGCTAAGTCGGCGGGCGCGGTTTTGGCGTGTGGTGGGGTGGGTCTGCGGCTTCATTGGCCAAAATATTTCGTATTTGATTAATTTGGTTTTGACCGCCCGATTGATGCCATAATAAATTTCCAGCAACCAATATAAAGTTGCCCGATGCCAAACACACGGCCACCGCCACATGTCCAAGATAGAGTGAATATGCCGCCAAACCAAAAAATGCAAGAGAAAAATAGAGCGAAAAATGTTGACCACGGTTGCGCCCTTCCTTTTCACTTTGCGAATCATTTTTTTCGAGTTCCCGACGTTGCGCCCCTTCTTTTTTCCATTCTTCAACAATGTCATTAAAAAGATTCTGATCTAATTTTTTGTATTCGCTTAGTAAATCAGCCGGTGGTAAAAAATTTTCGGTTTCCCAATAACTAACATCTGCACGGAAATGCAAATTGCGCCGATGTTCGTTTTTCAAATTTTCGGGTATGATTTCACGTGCCGCGATTATTTCGTGCGGTTGTTTTCCATCTGAATCACTCGGCGGCAACGTATTTGTACTCATATAGAGCCTCTCCAAAATTAAGGTTAATAGTTTCAGTGAGCTAGACCTCCCCTTCCTGCTTAGGGAAGGTCTGAATAAGTCCCTCTTTTGCCAAAA
The DNA here is from genome assembly GCA_030054015.1 of Candidatus Symbiobacter sp. Taxonomy (GTDB): domain Bacteria; phylum Pseudomonadota; class Alphaproteobacteria; order Elsterales; family Elsteraceae; genus JASGCR01. The sequence goes on from JASGCR010000048.1 coordinate 3,128, forward strand.
GAACGGCGCATTTGCGAGCGGCTGCATCGAAACCGCGAAGCAATCCAGTAACATCCTGAAATTGCTAGATTTTTCTGGATTGCTTCGCGGGCGTAAACGCCCGCTCGCAAATGCCATTTTTTTGTTTTTGATACTTGTTCAGAGTATCCCTAAGCAGGAAGGGGAGGTCTAGTAGGGTGTAATTATTAGGTTTTTATTTTTTTAAAGGGAATAATTTTTAATCAGACTCTTGCGATGCTCCGGCTATTTCTGCAAAAGGGACTTAAGACTTATAACTTCTTTCTCTTTTTCTTTTAGTCTTTGTCTCGAATAAAAATACAAAATTATATGACATAGTCCATTAATAAATGCGCTAAAAACAAATAAAAAGGTGAAAGAATGATCGTTGAAAAAATGACTATAAACGGACAACATTCCTATCTCAATCAAATAAGCGGTGCTTACAATAAAAAGGGACGCAAAAAACATGAGTAAAACGCTCAATAAAAGCAATACTCGCAAAATTTCCCTACGTTTTTGTATTAAACGAACTATATATTTTTTTATTTTTGAGCCTTCGTAATTCGACCCAAATTCATTAAGTTGCGCTGAATTATTTGCAATCACGACACCCCGCCCATCCAAAACCCGCTTAAAATCCCCGCCGATTTTTTGCCAATCGCGGCTCCAGGCCGCGCCAACGCTGCGCGGGGCATGGGGCAGCAAAGGCCGGGAATCACCAAAAAAATTCCCCAGCGAGCCGAAACCGTTCAAAATGTGGCGTAATATGCGTGTCATAAAGCCATAATATAACGCCAAATCCGCCCAATCAAGCGAAAATTCACGTTAAAATCATCCAACCTGACAAACAAGGTTGCAACTCGCAAAAAAATGGCTATAGTCTGATTACAAAATGCGAAACCCATATTAGGAATCCAACCGATGCGTCACTTTTTCCCATCCCGTCCTTATCTCTTTGCCCTTGCGGCCTTGGTCGTGGGCTTAGGAGCGATACCGTACCAGTCCGCCCTGGCCCAAGCCGCCGCCCCGGAATTCAGTTTCTTTGACCCGCAAATTATGATGTTGGTCTTGGTGTTTGCGGTGTTTTATTTCATTGTGTTTCGCCCGCAACAGCAAAAAGCCAAACGCCACCGCGAGATGCTCAAAGCCCTGAAACGCGGCGACAAAGTCCTCACGGCGGGCGGCATTCTCGGCACGGTGGTGAAATTGGTCGATGAGACCGAAGTTTTGGTCGAAATATCCCCCAACGTACAAGTACACATCGTACGCTCGACCATTGCCGAAACCATCCAACCGCAAATTGCCAAATCTGATGCCGCCAACAGCAACGAAACCAAAGCCGCAGCGTCGAACAATGCGGGCGGTATGTTGTCGGGCCTGGCTTTTTGGCGCAAAAAAGATTAGTCGGGAAATGGCGACAGCATCATGATTTACATTGCGCGTTGGCGGATTTGGACGATTATCGCCGTGATTTCGGCTTCCATCCTGGTGTCGGTGCCGAATGTCATTCCGGCCTCGGTCTTAGAACGCTGGTCGGGATATTTGCCGTCCCGCACCCTAAGCCTGGGGCTGGATTTGCAAGGCGGCTCGCATCTGTTGTTCCAATTGGATTTTGACACGATTCTGTCGGAACGCTTTGCGAGCCTTGGCGATACGGTGCGCAGTGAACTCGCCCGCGAATCGATTGCCATCACCGATTTCACCACCCAAGGGACATCGATGCGTTTTCGCCTGGCCGATCCAGGCCAGAGCGAGGCCCTGCGCAAGACTCTCCGCCAAATCGATGAATTAATGCAAATAAGTGTCAGCGATGGCATGATCACCGCCACCCAAACCTTGCCGATGCAGCAAGCCATCCGCGACCAGGCGATGCGGCAATCGATTGAAATTATCCGCCGCCGCATCGATGAAACCGGCACCCGCGAGCCATCCATTGAACAACAAGGCGGCGACCGTATATTGGTGCAATTGCCCGGCGTGCGTGACCCCGAACGGATTAAACAATTGATCGGCACCACCGCGCGTCTGACTTTTCGCTTGGTGGATACCACCGCGACGCCTGAGGATGTGCAAAATAACCGCCCCCCCGCCGGGTCGGATTTGTTGATCTATGACGATGGTCGCAACAAGGCGGCGACGGCGAACGGGGTACAATCGCCGCCGGAGAAGATTGCCGTACGCAAACGGATTATGGTGAGCGGCGATAAATTGGTCGATGCCAAGCCAGGTTTCGGCCAGGACGGCCAGCCCATCATTAATTTCCATTTTGATTCGTTGGGGGCGCGGGCTTTTGGCGATGCCACCACCGACAATGTCGGCAAGCCTTTTGCCATTGTGTTGGACAATAAAGTCTTGTCGGCTCCGGTCATACGCGAGCCCATTCCGGGGGGGCGAGGGCAAATTTCGGGCAATTTCACCACCCAATCGGCCAATGATTTGGCGATTTTATTGCGCGCCGGGGCTTTGCCCGCCCCATTGCAAGTCATCGAAGAGCGTTCGGTCGGGCCGGGACTTGGGGCCGATTCGATCCGCGCCGGGGTGATTGCCTGTGTGCTTGGGTTTGTTTCGGTCGCGGTGTTAATGCTGGTGATTTATGGCCGATTCGGGTTGTTGGCGAATTTGGCCTTGATCGTCAATTTGCTGCTCATCATCGCCGCCATGACTTTGTTGCAAGCGACTTTGACCCTGCCGGGTATAGCGGGCATTGTCCTCACTATGGGGATTGCGGTTGACTCGAACGTGCTGATTTTCGAGCGCATCCGCGAGGAAGAAAAATTGGGGCGCGGGGTAATTGGCTCGCTCGATCAAGGGTTTAAGCGCGCTTTGGCGGCAATTGTCGACAGCAATGTGACGACCCTGGTCGCCACATTGTTCCTGTACGTGTTTGGCAGCGGCCCGGTCCGCGGTTTTGCCATTACCCTCACGATTGGGATTTTGGCCTCGATGTTCACCGCCGTTACTTTGACCCATTTCTTGATGGTGATGTGGCTGCGACTCTATCGCCCCAAAAAATTATTGGCCTAACCCGTCTCAATTCCTGCCTCCCCTAAAAATACGACAAGAGAGAAAAAATGCGCATTTTACCCGAAAAACTCAATATCGATTTCATGGGCTGGCGGTGGCTGGGCTTTGGCGTATCTGGCATCATTGTTTTGGTCTCGATCATTTTGCTGCCCACGCGTGGTCTTAATTTCGGGATTGATTTTCGCGGCGGTATTTTGATCGAAGCGAGATCGGCTCAGACGCTAAACATGGCGGAAATGCGCGAGTCGCTCGATAAATTAGAGATGGGCGAGATTGGTTTGCAACAATTCGGCAGCGAAAATGACGTGCTGATCCGCGTACAGGAACAGCCCGGCGGCGAGAAGGCGCAACAACTCGTCATCCAAAAAATCCGCGATAATTTGGGCAGCAATTATGAATTCCGCCGCGTCGAAACCGTGGGGCCAAAGGTCGGCGGCGAGTTGAAACGCGCGGGTTCCTTGGCGGCTTTGATGGCGATTGGGGCAATTGGGCTTTATATCTGGTTTCGTTTTGAATGGCAATTTGGCTTGGCGGCCTTGATTGCCCTTGCCCATGACGTGATTTCGACGGTTGGGATTTATGCTGTGACCCAGATTGATTTTAACCTGTCGACCGTGGCGGCGGTGCTGACCGTGGCGGGTTATTCGATCAATGACACGGTGGTGATTTTCGACCGCGTCCGCGAAGTACGGAAAAAACACCGCTCTTTATCAACCATTGATTTGCTTAATCGTTCCGTCAATGAAACCCTTTCGCGGACGATATTGACCAGCACGTCGACCTTTGTCGCGGTTTTGGCCCTGTATTTGGTCGGCGGCGAGGCTTTGAGAAGTTTCAGCATCGGCGTGTTGTGGGGGATTATCGCCGGTACCTATTCCTCGGTCGGGCTGGCCTGTCCGTTATTGATCTATTTCCGGTTGCAAAAACCCACCGAGGTGATCCCGCCCAAGGGAAAAGCCGTGGCGGGGTGAGGATGTGTTGGCGCATTGCCGGGGAGTTCTGTGGGAATGCCCGAAAAGTCCTTAGAATGACACTCCGACTACTTATTCAGAGATTTTGATAAAAAAACGGACTCGATACGCAAGAGGCACATGCGCTAGTTCTCATCAAGGTCTTGCAACCAAGGAATCGGCAGCCGAGAGCCGAGATCGAGTCCGTGTTGGTATGAGTAGCACAAAAAATTTTTAGGTTCAAGCCGATTAATCAGCGAAAAAATTAAAATCTATGTTTAAAGCGTGTTTACAAAGCATAAAGATGTAAGTAAACTGTTAATTAAATCGATTAAACTAAACAACGGGGGATATTGGGATGGATGGTACATCACCCAAGGGGTTGTCTCAAAAAAGGGCTAAATCCAACCAAGAAGCAAACAATAATGAAGAAATGGCATCGACAGATCAAAATAACCATCCAGATTTTCATTCGGATGATGGCAGCCCTGTATCTAAATATAAACAAGGATATGATCTTATATTTGCCAGTGGCGACGTTGACGCCGTTTTATTTAATCTCATTACGCGCGAGATTTTGTCGCAGCCAAATATTAATAAAAATGTGCTAATGTGCATACGTACCAATGGCGGTGATCCGAATTATGCCTATAAAATTGGAAAATTCCTTCAATCTACGTATAATAAATTCGAAATCTACATTCCAAAAGAATGTAAGAGTGCGGGTACGCTTTTAGCATGTGCATCTGATCGTATCGTATTTGGTGTTTTCGGAGAATTAGGTCCTTTGGACGTTCAATTACGTCGGCGAGATGAGTTGTTTGAACAACGATCTGGTCTGATTACCCAGGATGCCATGAAAAAATTAAAGGATTACTCCCTTGAATTATTAGAACATTTTATGTTTGGCATTAAGGTTCATGGCCGTCGTAACATTTCGCTGAAGATGGCAAGCGATATTGCGCTTAAATTTTCAAGTGATGCTATGAAAACTTTGTACGAGAAAATTAATATTGAATCTTTGGGAGAAGATGAAAGAAATTTGCGTGTAGCAACCGAATATTGTAAAATTCTGGAACGAAAATATAACAATCTAAACGATGATTCTATAGAGAAGTTAGTTCATCATTATCCAGCGCATGATTTCGTAATTGATATTGATGAGGCTCGTTTACTTTTTAAGCGCGTTGATAAGGCAGACGTTAATCTGATTGAAATTTTTTCTAAATATATTTTTTTTACCGACAACATCGAAAAAGGCGACGAAACAATCGTTGTTTTGATATAGTGCAATATTAGAACCCAGCCCTATATTTAGGAAGAGGTAGCGGGTTGTTTTTGAATGGAGGATATGACATGGACAATCAAGCATCGAAACCAGTGGCAAATCAAGAAACTGCGAAACCAGGTGCGCGTATCCAGGAAAAAAGCAACGGGTTTGCTTTTACGCGGGAAGACTACCTCGAATATGGTCGTTGGTATCGTGAAGCAAAAAAGAAATTCGACGAGGAAGAAAAAAATTCCGGGCATCGTCTATAGATCGTTGTCATGCGTATGATCTAATTGCGGTTTTTGATGTTTAAAAATTCAACTTGACGCATTTTATTGTACGCCCAATATTTCTCGCTCTACGCCAAGCGTGACCTGTTTCATCCGTTCTAGATATTCATCAACGCTATAACTTTCTTGGATGTGATTGGGGTCGTTGGCTTCGGCGATGGCTTCAAGGCTGGCTTGATTGGGTTCGCCGACGGAATGGAATTTACCCTCATCACTTAACTCGTTATCGAGAAAGAAATTGACCGCCTTGCCAATCGCATCCTGCACCGAATTGCCGTGAAGAGCGGCAAATTCGGCCAGGCGCGATGCCGTGACGGAGTCTAATTCAACAACAATCATCGACATGGAACTGCTCCTTCACGGTCATCATAGCAGAAAATACCGTCATTATCATAGCGATCCCAACGAACCGATCACCCCGTGGGTGCGGTGCACGCCGCGGGTGCGCTCACCCCGTGGGTGCTATTTCAACAAGGCGATGGCTTCGATTTCCACCAGGCCGTCCTTCGGCAATTTGGCGACTTGGAAGGTAGAGCGGGCGGGGGGTTCGGCGTCGGCGGGGAAGAATTCGGTGTAAATCTTGTTCATCACGGCGAAATCGGCCAAATCCTGCATGAACACCGTGCATTTCACCACCTGACGCAAATCCGAGCCGGCTGCGGCAAGCACGGCCTCAAGATTGCGCAAAACCTGCCGTGCCTGGGCCTCGACCCCACCTTTGACCATCTCGCCGGTGGCGGGATCGAGTCCCAATTGACCGGAACAATAGACCATATTATCGGTTTTGATGGCTTGGGAATAGGGGCCGACGGCGGCGGGGGCTTTGGCGGTTTTGACGGCTTGGCGCATGATCATCATCCTTAAAAAATTAAACGGAAGCAATGTCCTTGCTCTTATCCCCGTTCCATTCATTTGTCAAATATTCTTCCAACCCCAACAGTCCCAAAGCGCGGCGGCAAGAATGTTCGACGATATCGGCCAAATTATGGGGGGCGGCGTAAAAAGCCGGTACTGGCGGCATGATGATGCCGCCCATTTCGGTGATTGCGGTCATGCTGCGCAAATGCCCCAGATGCAGGGGGGTCTCGCGCACCATTAACACCAGCCGCCGTCTTTCCTTAAGGCACACATCCGCCGCGCGGGATAACAAAACCGGTGTCACGCCAGTGGCAATTTCCGACATGGTTTTGATCGAACAGGGGGCAATGACCATGCCGCGCACCGCAAAGCTGCCGGATGCCAGGGGGGCGGCGATATTTTTATTGGCGTGAACCTGGCTGGCCAGGCCGTGAATCTCGGCGCGTTGATAGGGGGTTTCGAGTTTGACGGTCAATTCGGCGGCTTGGCTTATGATCACATGCGCTTCATACCCGCCCTCGCGCAATAATTCCAAAATGCGTATGCCGTAAACGACACCGGATGCCCCCGAAATCCCGACAATGATCCGTTTTTGGGCAATATTTTTGGTCATGGTCAACGATAGGTCCTGGCGTTGCGGCGCGTGGGCATCGGGGATTTTCTTGCGTCGCTCCCGAATGGGGTTGGTTTGGTCTCGGCCTTTCTATTTGCCATAATAAAATCATCGGCACCAATAAAACTGTAAATTTCAGCTTCGGACAAGTTGCGCTGGGTTAAATGTTGCACCAGCATTGCGGTCAATTGGCGGGCGATTTTTTTATTATCGGCGGGGCCTTTCAAGATTTCATACATTTTAATCAAGCTATGGACATAAACCATGCGCACCAGGCGGTCGATTTCCATGACATTGCCGCCTTCATGCGCCATCATGACGCGGATTTCCCGCAGCAATTGATTGCCAATTTTGCTAAGCATTGCATTACTAAGAGTCGAAGCCATCGGAAATGCCTCAGTTTATTAGCAATAGATTGACAAGAAATCACGAGTTTAAACGGAAATGCTTTATTAAAGAACCCTAGGCGATATTTTATGGTTTAGCAAGTATAATCCTTAACGCCACTCAATATTTAAATCTGCGCGGCGTTAAGAAGAACGAGCGTCGTTAAGGAACCTCTGAATAAGTCCTAAGAGTGTCATTCTGAGGTTAGAAAAGTCCG